>DATKMG010000601.1:0-3041 GCA_035541995.1 Terriglobia bacterium | reverse complement strand
TGGTTCGAGAAAGGCAGGCGTATGCCTCGCATCGAGATTGGTTGGTTTTGGCTGCCCGCTCTCTGTTCGGGTCGCTGCACTACCACGTCCGCGCCTAAGTTCTTAAAGGGCTGACTGGCCGCCCTCTGATAAGCTGCCGAGGCCGCGTTAATGGAAACAAAAAGAGCAATTCCTACAGCAATCCCCAGGACGTTGACCAACGTACGGTTGTGATGGTGCCGCAGCTCCTTCAGCACGTAACGGTAGTACATGGCGCCCTCATTTCTTCTGGGTTAACTGGTTCAGTGCCTGCTGAAGGTCTTGCATCGTCCATTTCCCCTGGAAGAAAGCGGGGCCTGCGCCGGTAGGAAATCCGGTGAAGCTCACCTCTTTCCCATTTACCGGAACGATAGACTTGCCGTCGAGCCAGATCTCCAGGGGGATATGCTGGTTTATGCCCTTCTTGGCCATGAACTGTTCTCCCTCTTTGCTCTCGAAGTTATACCAGGAGACGCTGATCGCGTTGCCATACTGCGCGAAGGTCTTCTTAATGTGATCCAGCGTATCCAAGAGTGGGCCGTGGTTCATGTACAGAACTTCGATCTTCACCGGGTTCGCTGCCAGCAGTCTGGCGGGAACGGTCAGCAGCAACAAGAGCATCACCCACACTGCTATTTTCCTGTTCATCTCGTATCTCCCCATCTTTCATGCAAAGTAACCGATTAGCGGTTCCTGCAAGCTTCTCGTCATGAGTAACCATCAGAATGGCCACTCCGTCTTCCCGATGCAGTCGGTTTAGGATCTGCATGATCGCTTCGCCGGTGGCAGAATCCAGATTGCCCGTGGGTTCATCCGCGAAGATGATCTTCGGGTGGTTGATCAAGGCCCGGGCAATAGCGACCCGCTGCTTTTCGCCACCGGAGAGCGCCGAAGGCAGGTGCTCGATCCTGTTCGCCAACTCCATTTTCCCCAGTAAATCCGTTGCCCTCTGCCGGCGCTCATCGCTGCTGATATTTATGGGAAAAAGAGGAAGAGCCACGTTCTCCCAGGCGGACAAGGTTGGAATGAGATTGAATGATTGGAAGACAAATCCGACATTGTCTCGCCGAAACAAAGCCAATTCATCCTCGGAGGCTGTGGTGATATCTGTTCCACCCAGCACCACGGTACCGGCAGTAGGCTTCTCCAAGCCGGAAAGCAGCGACAGTAGGGTTGTCTTTCCGCTGCCTGACTTCCCCACCAGCGAAACAAATTCGCCGGCTGCCACCGTCAAAGAGACACCCTTGACCACCTCCAGGTTTTCGTACTTCTTGGTCAAATTTGTACCTGATAGGATCGCGTTATTCATGTCGTAAGACCTCCGAAGGTTTGATCCTGGAAATGTGGTTGCCGAGCAGGCCGCCAGTGATTCCCCCGACAGCGACAGATAAGACAATGGCGAACAGAGCCAGGCTCCACGGCACGTGAACAGGAAGCGCGAGCGTTTTGAAGATCTGATCACCGCCTCCGGGCAGGAAGTGCGGCCTAGGGCTCATGTCCCACGGGATTGGGATGCTGACCTTCATGAAACTGAGGCAAAAGGATGCGACCAGCGCTGCCACGAGCCCTAGCACCCCGGCCAGAAAACATTGCACAACCGACTCCGAAACCAGTTGAGCAACTACGTTGCGATTCGTCCACCCGACGGCTTTGAGCACCCCAATCTCCCTTGCCCGTTCAGCCACATTGCCCGCCATCGTCTTAAACGCAATCAGGGCAGCCACTAAAATGGCAATCGCTGAGACCACCAGGGTGAATTTGTCGGAAAGGGCGAACACGCTGCCCAGCAGCTTCAGGAAAGATTCGGGAGTGGCCACGTTAGCGTTCTTGCCCAAGATCCCCTTCATCTCGGAGGTCAAGGCAGCGATCTTTCGCTGATCTGCCTTGACGAAAAGAAGGTTCACATCGTCGAGCTTGAACGGAGAAACTTCCTGCAGTTGTTTGGAGGCGACCGCGAGTGCCTGGGCATCCTTTAGCGGCAGATAGACGTTAGCGACGGCGATCTTGGCCGCCTGGGACGCATCCACCAGGCCGACAACGTTGAATTTGTGCCCTCCAACCGAGATCGTGTCATTCAGTTTGATCCCGAATTGCCGGGCATAAGCCTGTTCGACCATCGCTTCAGGCTGGCCTTTGTCGAAAAAACGTCCCTCCGTGATAGAACGGCGGATAATACTGGGCCCGACGGAATTCTGCGGCTCAATGCCCAGAACAATCCAAGCCCGGTCGGAGTCGAACACCCAGAGGAGAACCGCCTGGCCAACACCTTCGACACCAGAGAGGTGTTCTATCTTTGCAATCTCATCCTGTTGAATGGTTACAGCCGAACACGGGAAGACAGCGCCCGCCAGGTCCTTGGGGACATCTCCCGCGCGCTGCACGGTAATGTCCGCGCCGATTTCCTGCATCGGCGCGCGGGCGGCCTGCCGGTATGCAAGACCAAGGGCGTTCAGAATGACCAGTAGTGCAATGGCGACCGCCAGTCCAACAATCGAAATGAGCGTCCTTCGCTTCCTGTAGTACAGCTCGGTGAGCATGTAGTGGAGATTCATTACTTCCCCCGGGTCATGTGCTTTCGGCGTCTCGCTATGCTCAAAACCCCGCGTCGCTTTCAAATCCGCACTTCACTTTCGGCAGATCTTCAGGTAGCGGGCTTTCTCGTGCTATTAGTCTCTTCATTCGAATAGACGAGACTTGGATCGCAAGGCTTACATGCTGAAAAAAATTTGGTAAACGCCTTTTGCATGTTTCCCCAGTTCACTTCTTCTGTCTTTCACCAAGCGTGCGTCTCAGGGCGGGCGCCAATAGCGGAGAAAGTTCCGTTGCCGCACGAGCGTCGGAAGCCGCCAGCATTTCCAGCAATCCCGCCCGGGTACCTGACGGAGTCCTCGCCAACTGCTGGTCCCAGCCTGTGATCGTGTGTGACAGCACTCGCTGCAAATGCTGCAACTCCCGGATGCGCGCGTCCAACGCCTCTAGCTTGTTTGCGGCAAGTTGACGAACCTGCCGGCACGGAGCGAGCC
>DATKMG010000600.1:0-3060 GCA_035541995.1 Terriglobia bacterium | reverse complement strand
TACCTACAGTCCTTAGTGTTTTGGACCATCATCCGGTAATCGATTGTAACAACACAGCTGTTACCGCAAATAGACAAGCAACCGTACCCCGAAGGAGTTTCAGCTATTAGCTGGTGGTTGAGGCCGCAGGCCGACACCACCGGTTCCGGAGTTCGAAGATCGTCCGCACGCCGGAGGTGTGCCAGAAGAGGCCGGCTCGACTGGGTGGCCAAGAGAGGCGGACGTCCTTGAAGGATCGGGGCAGTTGACTTCTGCAGGTGGCAGGCATAGCATTTTTGTCCAGGGCAAGCATGAGCTGGCAGCCAGGGAAAACCGGTGCTATTCTCCGGGTGCCACGGGCCAAGACTCAGTCTTGCCCGTGCCTTCTGACGACCTCCGATGCAGTTCCATAGAACGCGAGATGCCACAAAGGGGGGATTTTTCCATTCAAGATTGCACTGTTGAAATTAAATGAATGCCGCGATCCGGAAAAGGATTCATTAGTTCAATATTCCGGGCCAAGCCCATGAGCTCACCCATTCCAAATCTGGCAGGCGGGAGGTGGGCACGATAGAAACATTGATCGGCAGAGCACGTTGAGGCAGATGATCGAATACATTCACAACAATCCGGTCAGGCGGAGGTTGCTTGGCAGAGTTGTGGATTGGCCTTGGTCCAGTGCCTCCTGGTATGAACGAAGAGAGAGTATTCTCGCAATGGACCCCTGACTCTGAAGGGCACGGGCAAGCCTTCGTTCTTGGCCCGTGGAGCCCAGATACAGGGAGAGCCGTGCAGTCCTAACGCGCGTCGGGAATTGCGGAGTCGACGCGGTCAATTCTCCTGGTATGCAGACTTGAGGGTCGCGGTCAGGACATGTTCGTCGGTCACCCAGGCGTTTGTCTTCAATTGCAGCCATGATGAGATATTGGTCTCACTTTTTCCGCGCTTTGTTAATTCTAAGCTTGTTTCCAATTTACTGTTGGGGGGAAATTCGAGGCCGGGTGATCAACGAGACAGGGAGCGGCATTCCTGATGTCACTGTATTGGCTTACCCGCTGGAGCGCACTTCAACGAACCAAGAGGGATGGTACCACTTGAAGAAGCCCTATGATGTAATCCGATTTTCTTTAATTGGGTACCGTCCATGCACAAAGACTATCGAGCAACTGAAAAAGGGGCCGGATGTTGTTCTTAAGAAAGATCCGACAAGCAATTGGATCATTCCACGTTGCAAGAATTCAGGTGGCGGAAGACGAATCAAGGCGGGGTTCCTGTCTTTTAGCCTCCCCCACGAAATCAAAGTGAAACGAGGAAGCCACGATATGGATTATCAGACCGTATTGCTAGTCCATAAAAAGTACTCAATAGTACTTGCCTGGGGACCTACGTGGTCGTATGGAATTCCCCCGGAATCTGCCCTCGACAATTTGTCAGAGCTTAAGGAGCGCAGTATTCAACTTACCCCGCTGGAGCCAGGTCTGGAAATTCAGGAATACAGGGGTATTCGCAGCGACGGGTCTTACTGGAGATATATTTGGAGAAACCATTCAATATGACCATGTCGACAAGAAAACCGCCACTTTTTTCGATAGCATTATGGATTCAGTTTGCTGGCAGGCACGAAGCAGCTAAATGCGAGTTACAATATGCAAACGATCGCGTCCAGCCTAACCGGCGGTGTTAGGCGCTCGTTCCTGTGGGAGTGCTTATGCCGTGTGAATTCGACCATTTCTTCATCTGTACCGCCGCCTGAGCGCCGGAGCCCAGCGCTTGACCGAGTTCGGTCTGACGCAGGGCGAACGCAAGGTACATCCCGGACAGTCAATTCCAGTTTGGTGTGTCTCGGAGCTGGTGTGAAATAACTGTTGGAGATTGGCTTTGATCATGAACCACAAGGCGAAATCGCGAACCGTAAGCTCGCATTGCTGCTTATCTTCTACTGATGATGCATCCTGGCAGCTCATGATCCGGGGGATGGGACAAAGGTATCTCAGGGTCGGGTGGGGATGACATGCTCAAGCCACGAAGTTCTGCACGGGTTATGCTTGCGGTCCTGCTTAGTGGAACGATGTGGTACGTGTCCGCCGGGATCAACCATGTCTGGATAGCGGCCTGGCTTGCACCCTTTCCGATACTGGTCGTGCTGTTGGACCTGCCCGCCGCACATGCGGCGATGGCTGCGTTCATCGCCTCGACCATAGGTGCGCTGAGCTTTGTGGTGGCGTACCGCGGTCTCCCCCCACTGCTTCTGGCATCAGTGGTATTGCTCTTTGCCGTGCCATTCACCTGTGTTGTGTCGCTGTGGCGGGCAATTGCGCTACAGGCACGCCCAGATGTGGCGGTTGTGGCTTATCCAGGGCTGGTCGTGTCGGCGGAGTACTTGATCTCGCTGGTATCGCCCCACGGGACATTCGGCAGCCTGGCTTATTCGCAGGCAGACGTTCCCATCATTCTCCAGCTCGCGTCGGTCACGGGCTTGTGGGGCATCTCCTTCCTCATGTCCCTTGTCCCGGCGGCACTGACAATTGCCTGGCGTCATCGCCAGGAGCACAAAATTGCAGGAAGGGTACTCATGGTAGGGATCTTGCCTCTCGGGCTGGCCGTCGCCTTCGGTGCAGTGCGCCTCATCAGGCCGATGCCTGCAACCCATGTCCGGGTTGGGCTGGCGGTTAGCGACGTCGGAGCGGGTCGGCACTTCGCCACGCAGGATCCAGTCGAAGCTCTGTCGGTGGTTCGTGCCAATGCCAACCGTGCGGCGGCTCTGGCTAAGGGTGGTGTACAATTCGTCGTGCTGCCGGAAAAATTCGTTGGCATCACGCCGGAGTATGCCGACAGGGCGCTGGCCATTCTCAGCGAGGTTGCGCGCGACGCTCACGTGACGGTCGTTGCCGGATTCAACTTCCTCAGCCTTCCGGAGCGGCGCAACCTGGCAGTGGTCTTTGGCCCGGGTGGTCAAGTGGTGCTTGAATACGATAAACAGCACTTTGTGCCTGGCCTCGAAGAGGGTTATCGTCGCGGCAAAGTGATCGGTCTCGTCCCCGGGGCGGCTGTAGCCACCGGAGTCGCCATCTGCAAGGATCT
>DATKMG010000599.1:0-33112 GCA_035541995.1 Terriglobia bacterium | reverse complement strand
AGTTCCGACTCATGCACATGCTAACTGTCAGGACCAATTGGCCTGCAGTCTCTGTCAGGTAGCACATCAAGGTGTGGCACCCGCGGTTTCGACTCTTGACCTGAGTGTCCCGCTGGTTTTGTTTGGTCAGGTGACGGCCACTTGCCTTCTCGAAATGTCGGTGCTTTTCTTAGAGCATTCTCCTTCTCGCGCCCCTCCCACCCTCTTAGCTCTCTAGCTTCTAATTTTTCTGATTGGTTCAAGTTGGTTCGAGCCCGGCATTCTCTTTAGCCGTGAGGCTTGCTTTATTGCCGGCCGACCTACGCACAACCACACACATTGCTGCCTGCGGGGTTGGAGGAATCATGCATTGCACTTTTCGATGTTTTGCTTCCCTTGTTCTCGGTCTCGTTTTCTTTGTTGTTGCTGCTTCTGCTCAGTTGGGAAATTCAGGTTCGATCGAAGGAGTGGTTAAAGATCCTTCTGGCGCAGCCGTCCCAACCGTCACGGTAGAAATAAAGGATCGGGTCAGCGGCTATTTGCGCACCACAGTCACCAATTCCGAAGGCGCTTTCCGATTCACCAACGTGCCCTTCAACTCATACCACCTGAGCGTGAACGCCAATGGCTTCGCGGCATTCGCACAGGACGTCGAGGTGCGCTCGGTGGTCCCTGCCAAAATGGAAATTGGCCTGAAAGTTGGAACGGTAGAAACAACGGTAACCGTCGAGACTGAGGGAGACCTTTTAGAAAACGGTCCCACCTTTCACAGCGACCTGGATCGCAACAGCTTTGCCAGGTTGCCTCTGGAAAGCGCCTCGTCTTCTGTTAGTTCTCTCGTTACCCTCACGACGCCAGGAATTGCCGCCGATTCAAACGGTCTCTTCCACGGTTTGGGCGATCATGCGGAGAACTCGTTTTCCGTGGACGGTCAGCCGATCACCGATCAGCAGAGCAAAATCTTTTCGAACCAGATTCCGTCGTCATCGATTCAATCTCTGGAAGTTATCTCTGGCGCGCCTCCAGCGGATTTCGGCGACAAAACCAGCCTGGTGATCAAGGTGACCACGCGTTCGGGGCAAGGTGTGACGACCCCGCACGGCACGGTGACCACGTCTTACGGTTCGTTTGGCTCCGTAAATGGCGCATTCGACCTCTCCTATGGAGGAGCCAAGTGGGGGAACTTCATCGCGGTGGACGGGCTCAATACAGGCCGCTTTCTGGATCCGCCTGAATCTTCCGTCATGCACGCGAAGGGGAATTTGGAAGACATCTTTGACCGTGTCGACTATCAGCTCTCAGACAAGGATACGCTCCACTTGAATCTCGGTCTCACCCGCTCCTGGTTCCAGAATCCCAATTCATACGACAATCTCAACGAGGGCGTCACAGGTGGTCCCGACAATAGCCTGGTTGGGCCTACGGACCAGCGCTCCAAGATTCAAACCTACAATATCGCACCGACCTGGACACGCCTCATCAACACAAACACGGTGTTCACTCTGGGCGGTTTCGTCCGGCATGATCAGTACAATTACTACCCCAGCCCGAATCCCTTCGCGGATCTCGGCCCCATTCAATCAGAGTCGGTGCAACAAAAGCGGACGCTCATGAATGCCGGGGGACGGGCCGATCTCTCTTACGTCAAGGGAATCCATAATGTGAAGGCGGGCATCACCTACCAGCAGACCTTCCTCACCGAGAATGACGGTTTCGGGATTGTCAGCCCGACTCTCAACTCGCCGTGTCTCGATGCGCTGGGCAATCCAGTTCCCGGTTTCACAAACCCGGCGCAATGTACCGGTACGTTGCAGCCAAATCCAAACACACCGGACAATCCTAACGCCGTGGCACCTTATTACTTTCCCGTGCTGGTGCCTTACGACCTCACACGAGGCGGTACCAATTATCCTTACCACGGTCACACCGACGTCAAACAACTTGCCCTCTACTTCGTAGACTCCGTCACTTATCACAACTGGGTGTTCAATCTCGGCATTCGCGGCGATTTGTACAACGGCCTCGCGATCGCTCGCCAGGCACAGCCTCGACTCGGCGTCGCATACAACGTCAAACGCACCAACACGATTCTACGAGCTTCCTATGCGCGCATCATGGAGACGCCGTTTAATGAAAACCTGGTCCTTTCGAGCACGGGATGCAGCGACGCGGTGGTCAATGCCATCATGTTCAATGCGCAAGGCTACCCCTGCATCCCTGCCCCACTAAAGCCTTCCTGGCGCAATGAATTTCACGCGGGTTTCCAGCAAGCGTTCGGGAAGTACCTGGTCGTGGATGCCGAATACATCTGGAAGTACACACACTACGGCTACGACTTTAGCATTTTCGGCAGCACGCCTATCTTCTTCCCTGTGGAATGGCACAACTCCAAAATTCCCGGCTACGCGCTTCGCGCCACCGTTCCGGAGTTCCACGGCTTTACTGCGCTTGTTGTCATGTCGAGCGTGGCCGCGCGTTTCTTCCAACCGCAACTGAGCGGAATTGGCGTCACGCCTGCTGGCCAGGGCGGAAATGGCGTGTTCCGTATCGACCACGACGAGAAGTTCAACCAGACCACTCACCTGCAATACCAACCCTGGAACAAGGGGCCCTGGGTTGGCTTCAATTGGCGGTATGACAGCGGCCTGGTCGCCGGCGCTGTTCCCGTCGGCGACGGAGTGAATCCCTACGTCGATGTGTCCGGCCTGACTCCCGACCAGCAGTTCCAGGCAGGGCTCTTCTGCGGGAGCTTCCACGCAACTCCTACCCAGGGATTTCCTAACGGCCAATGCCTGGCGACTCAGTATGGCTCAACGCTGATCCAGATTCCGGCGCCGGGCACGGAAAACGATGACCACAATCCACCGCGCGTTGCCGCACGAAACTTATTTGACGTTGCGCTGGGCGATGACAATCTCTTCCGCGGCGATCGCCACCGTTGGAGCGCGCGCTTCACGATCATCAACCTGACCAACAAGACCGCTCTGTACAACTTCCTCTCCACCTTTAGTGGAACCCACTACGTGACACCTCGAACGTTGACCGGAGAAATTGGGTTCCACTTCTAAGCCAGGTACCCTGTGGGGGTTACTATTGGAAAGCTCGCGAGGTTTCTGGGTGCAATTCAAATGTCGACAGGTCACGAAGCTGAAGGCTTGAGAAGCCTTCAGGAGGAGAGTATCCAGCGACAAGCACCGAGCCGGAGGCGAGGTGCGCCGTCACCGGTCCATTAACGTTTCCCTGAATTTTCTGGCGTCACGGTAGGGACGCGGGGTTTCTGGAATCACGGCTGGGGTTCAAACGAAATTCGGGGGAAAATTCCGGTGGTAACGCGCACTGGCGCGCAACCACCGGCTACTTTCTAGTGTCCCTTCGGGACAACAAAATTAAAGGTCATCCCCAATAACCTGTCGCACTTTGCATTGCGCCTGGCTGGGTGTGTAGAATCCAATCAGGAGGACCCAATCATGCTTAACCGATGCGTCGTGATTTTCATGCTATTGTCTGTGACGACTGTTTCAAAGGCTGATGTGGTACAGGTCAATTCAACTGGTTTCTTGGTCAAGCACGAAGTGAATGTAAAGGCGGCGCCAGCTAAGGTTTATGACGCATTGGTGGGACAGGTTGGGTCGTGGTGGGACCCGCAACACACTTACTCCGGCGACTCGAAGAACCTGGCCATCGACGCCCGTCCGGGCGGTTGCTTTTGCGAAAGGCTTGAGAACGGTGGTGGCATTGAGCATATGAGGATTGTCTATGTTCAGCCCGGTGCACAGATTCGTATGGCGGGCGCACTGGGTCCCCTACAAGCGTCTGGCCTTGCCGGGAGCCTCACCTGGAAACTGACAACAGATGCTGGGAGCACAAAGGTGGAGCTGACCTATAGTGTCGGGGGCTACATGCAAGGAGGAATCGAGAAAATGGCCCCCGCAGTGGACAATGTGTTGGGCGAGCAGCTCCACAGACTCAAGGCGTTTGTCGAAACCGGCAACCCCACATCTTCGGCAACCAAGTCCAGCGGTACCTGACGCGCCGCCCTCCGGCGGCATCCGGCCGCTCAAGAAAAGTGGTTCCGCTAACAGCATCGAGCAATCGGATTAAGGAAGGTGCCTGACCCTTCAGCCCCGCCCGTTGCCCGCTTTCCCTTTGTGCCGAGTTTCACAAGACCAGGTTAGAACAACATGGCGAAACCGTCAGGCTTTCGCTGCACCTCCAGCTATTGACTGCTCAATGGGCCCAGCTGTGGGCCGTTGGAATGGAACCATGTTTCGGAACACGGCAATCGACCAGGAATCGCCTTCCTTTGTGGCAACCAGGCCTGCCTGGCTCTGCACCAGCCCAAATGGCCCCCCGCCTTCACTCTTCATACTGAATGCCACATCCGCCACCGCAACATCGGGCCGGATGAAGCGAATGCTTTCCACCGTGGAACTGATTCTGGCAGTTCGAAAGATTGTGGAAAGGATCTCGTCGTGTCCCCTGGCGATTAAGTCCCGTCCGTGCGCCCTGAGGCCCATGATATTGGTGAAGTCTGCGTCGAGAGCGAAGGGGCGGGCACAGGCTTTGCCGTCATGTGCGTTCCAGCCCTCAGTGAAGGCATCTATGAGCCCGCGTATTGCTGCCTCATCACTAGTGTGTGCCATTTTTCCTCCTTGATCCACTGCAGTCCTTGATTGAATTAGCAGTCGGAATTGCATTTCAGGAAATTGCCCTCTTCATCAATGAATTTCTCAGCCGGACAAATTCTACTTGAAGATGATATCCGGTCTGGTGCCAATTACGACCTCCAAGGATCTTCGGCTCTGACGTCCTCGGGTTAGTCAGCCTGCCTTGACGTAGAAGATGCCGTTTCGAGTTCGTGACGGGCAGAAGCAGCACCTTTCAACTCACGGGAGGAGCGGCCGTGATGGAGCACGAGGTGGACCAGGAACATGAGGACGAGAATGCCGCCGAAGGTGACGACGATGGTGGCGCCGGTGGGAGTGTCGAGTTGAACACTAAGGAAGCAGCCCAGTGCCGAAACCAAAGTCCCCATGGTCCAGCCGATGGCGAGCCGCCTGCCGATTCGGTCGGCAAAGAGCATGGCGCCGACGCTGGGAACAATGAGATAGCAGAAGACCAACAAGACACCAGCGATGGCGACGGATGATGTCACGACGAACCCGAACGAGGCGTAGAAGAGAAAATCCCAGAGCCGGACTTTTACGCCGAGCTGCTCGGCTCTTTCGTGGTTCATTGAAATCATCAGGAATTGTTTCCGAAAAATGTAGTGGAAGATGCCGATGAGGCCATAGAGGATCGCTGTTTTGCGAACTTCGGGCCAGGAGACCGCCAGAATATTTCCGACGAGCATGTCTTTGAGGTGCTCTGTCTCGCCGGTGGCTTTGCTCATCAACAGGATGGCCGTCGCGGAGGCAACAGCGTAGGCGATGCCGATAAATGCTTCCTGCGGAATATGTGCGCGGCGCGTGCGTGCAAGTGCAAAGATGGCGGCACCGAGGAATGTGAAGCCCAGGCTGATCCAGTACGAACCCCGGCCATGCGGGTCCATGCTCACGACAATGGCCACGGTAGCGCCCAGCGCGGCGATTTGCGCGAGGGCGAGATCAACGAATATGACGCCGCGTTCGACTACGTGCACGCCGAGATAGGCGTGAATCCCTGTAAGGATGAGGCTTGCGACGAACGGTGCAAGCAAGAAGGGAAGAATTTCCATTCGGTGGTCTCCTAAAGGTTACTTTGTTGCATCGAAGGCCTGCTGAAGCTTCGCGATGTCGTAATCAAACAGCTTGAAGTAATCGGTGATTTCCTTTTCCCCTCCAACGGAGGGCATAAGGACAACAACCTGGGCTCCGGTTTCACGGGCGATGGCGTTGGGAGTCTTCAAATCGAAGTAGGGCTCAACGAGAATGACCTTCACGCCGTCGCGCTTCATCAGACCGATCAACTCGACGGTGTGCTGCGGGCTGGGTGGAATGCCCGGTCGCGGCTCGACGTAGCCCACAACATTGAGATTGAAGTGTTCCGCAAAATTGGGCCACGAGCGGTGATACGTGACGACTTTGCGCCCGGCATAGGGCTTCATTTCGGTAAGCCACTTCTCGTCGGCCTGCTTAATGCGCTTCTCGAAGGCGTCATATTGCTGCGCAAAATAGGCGGCATCGTTGGGGCGCATCTCGGAGAGCTTGTTTTGAATCCCCTTGGCAATGCGCAGGCCATTTTCAGGATCGAGCCAATAGTGAGGATTGCCCAGCGGGTGGACGTCACCCTCAGCGCGGGTCACGACACCGGTGGGGATCTCGAGGATCTTGGCAAAACGGGAAGCGTCAAAGTAGCCCGGCGCGCCGACTTGAATCTTGGGATTAGTGGACTGGCTAATGAGCGGTGGAAGCCAGCCGATTTCAAGCTCCAGTCCCACGACGATGAGGAGATCGGCGTGCCGGAGTTTCAGAAGAAAACTGGGCTTGGCTTCGACGAAGTGGGGATCTTGGTAGCCGCGGGCGACGGATTCCACATTGACTTTGTCGCCGCCAATCTCCTGAGCCAGGGCGGCCAAGTCCGTGGTGGCAGTCATGATATTCAACTTGCTGTCGGCGCCAGCGGGCGGGGCGCAAATAGAGCAGAGCAGAACGAGCGCAGAGATGAAAGTGGTGAGGCGCGTGCAGAGCTTGGCGTTTGGCATGGTTTCTCCTAAAAACAGGGTCAGAAGGGGTGCGCCCCGTGCGCCCCCATCACAAACAGGAATTGGAACAAGAATTCATTTGCGTTTGTGAAATGGCCATTGGGGTCGTCCCACAGATGGCCATAACGATACTGGCCACGAATCTGGCTGAACTCGCTGGGCCAGTAGGTCAGAATAGCAGAAAATCCGGTGTCCGTCAGGTTAGCGTTAGTGGCTCGGCCACTTCGGTCGAATCGGCCACCAAGCGTCCAACGACGGTTGACGCGATATTCGGCATCAGAATAGAAGCCGAAAGCGTGTTGGGTCTCGGACGTGTTAAGCGAAGACAACTGGTCGCGGGCGCTCCAGAACAGTTCCGTGCGGAAGAGGAAGGAGTGATAGATGGCGCGGCGGAGCGGCTTCCAGCGAAGGGTAGCATCTGCGGCGTAGAGATTAGTGTAGAACTTGGAAGGGTCGGGGGCCGTGATGCCGGCGCTGTTCCCCCGGGAATACGAGACCCCAAGGTCGAGATTGGTGGATTCGCTGAGGTCGCGGTAGCCGCGGAGATGTCCGACAACACTGAGGTCCTGGCGGCGATAAGCCGCAAAGACATCGTCCGAATCGCCACGGAAGACCTGGGCGGTGCCTTCGAGAAACCAGTTCTTGGGTGCAGGCAAGAAACGCGAGAGGGAGATGCCGGCATCGTCGATGCCGTCTTCGCCTCCGACGAGATTGTTGGTCACGAGCGGCCGGTCGATGAACGGCAAGGCGTGATTGTGTATGGTGTTAACCTTGCCGAAATCGGCGCGCATTTTGCCGACCTTAAGAAGCAATCCGGCCGGAAGAGATGTGAAGGTAATGTAGCCTTCCTCAATATTGACGCCAGTTTCGCCGAAGGAGATGAACGCGTCGGCTCGGGCATAAGGGTCGATGATGGCTTGCATTCCAACTTCAGACTCATGCAGTTCGAGCGACCGTGAGGGGGAAACGGGGTTGTGTCCCGCCGTGCCAATAAAGTCGCCAATCAAGCTGATATCAGGATTGAGGAGCTTGGCGTTGGAGGTGGCGCCGCCGTAAGTCTGTGTCTGGGTAACTTGTGTCGGAGCGGGACCGGGCGCGGCTGACGGGGTCGGCGCAGTCGATGCAGCACTAGGTGCCATGCCCGGTTCCAGATTCGACGAAGCAATTAATATGTCACCGCTGGATGTAGGCTCCAAGGACTTCGCGTCGCGCAGTGCCTTCAGTTCGCCTCGGAGAAGAGCCACTTCCTCAGCGAGGGTGCGCACCCGATCCTCGAGCGCTTTCATCCGTGCTTCCTCCGGTGTTGAAACGGAAGATTGGGGGGCGGACCCATTCTTTTTTGACTCTGAGCCTGGATTTAGCTGGGCGTAAGCAGCAGAACAGAAAACAAGAGCGAACAGGATCGCAATTCTCTTCATGATACTACTCCTAAGTGAGATAGGTGTTTCAGGGACCTGGGAATTCTGCGCGCTGGAGTGCCTCCATCTCCCGAGAAGGCTGTTCCAGTGAACACACGTTTACACTCGAAATTTCCGTTTTAGCTCCCAATAGGTCCACAATATACACTTCTCGAGGGATTTCAATGCCCGGTTTTTTTCACTGGCTGGGTCCAGGGGCTCTGGACAGGGTCCTGTTTGCCCCAACGCGAGTCCCGAAAATGCTGCTGACCGCTGCCTTCCTAATTCTTCGCCCACATTAACTTATTGCCAACGGGAATTGCACCCGGGAATTAGTCTTGACTTTAGTGTTCACCTCCTGGAGTATTACAAAGAGGCAGATTTAGGTTTATCCATTGTTTTTCTGCTAATCTTTGTGACTGGAATCACCACGATGGACATTAAGTCGGAATTGTTATATAGCCGAAGAGTCTATCTGAATGCTGCAAGATAGGTGAATTCCTCATAATTAGACTGCCCTTGAGACACAATACGGGGTCCCTTCAATATCGCAGGCTACGCGCTGTCCTTATTTGGGCTGCCATTCTGGCGCAGCTCCACCTCTTTTTTGTGGTGGAACTGCATCACCACGCGGGCCAGCTCCCGCTTTATGGTGGGCAAGGCCAAGTCTCGGCACAACTGAGGCCATCCCACTCATCCCCCAATTCCGATCCGATCTGCGGCGCTTGCCGTGTGTCTCGCCTTGGGGCTTTGCGGCTCAATAGTCCGACACCCCTCCCCTCGCCAAACTACTCAGGACAAAAGCTCCCACTATCTGAAGCCCTGCAGTTTGCCTGGCGTTTTCCCTCTCGACTGTCTTCACGCGCTCCTCCACTCTCCTCCTAAGCTCCCAAGATCCCCTTTGTCGCGCTGCGCGACCCGAAATCTATTGCTTAGGAGAAATGCGATGAATTCGCTTCATACTTACTTTCATTTTTGTGCTTCGAATTTGAGTGACAAGCAGGTCCACAGTTCTGCGCTGCCACGACTCGCTCTGGCGGTTCTTGCTCTTGTTGCCTCAATGTTCATCCTTGGGCCTTGCGCGTTCGGCCAATCTCTTGGAAGTGCCGGGACTGTCGGTGGGAAGGTCACTGATCCAAGCGGTGCCCCTATCGCCAACGCACGCGTGAGCCTGTCCAACGATTTGACCTTATATCGGCGTGAGGCCATGACCTCAGTTTCCGGTGAATTTCAGTTCACCAACATCCCCCCGAATGTCTATCACTTCGAAGTCGATGCTGCCGGCTTCCAGGAACACCACCGCGACCTAACGGTCCGGAGCGTCGTGCCCGTGAGCCTCGAAATCAGCCTGGCCATCGAGGAGCAGCGCACCGTGGTCACGGTGGCTGCAGAGGCGCCGCTGGTCGAAACCACTCCCTCGGCGCACTCCGATGTCGATAACAAGCTGTTTTCAAAGATGCCGACGACTTCGATCGCATCTGGCCTCAGTGACATCATCACGCTTTCTTCTCCCGCCGTGGTGGCGGATTCGGATGGCTTCTTCCACTCGCTTGGCGATCACGCCCAAATGAGTCTGTCCGTCGACAACCAACCGATCACAGACCAGCAAGGCAACCTCTTCTCGACGCAGATTCCGCTGAACGCGATTCAGTCCGTGGAAGCGGTTTATGGAGGAACCCCTGCCGAGTACGGCGATAAGACCTCGCTGGTCGTTACTACGGTAACCCGCTCGGGGCTTGGACAGAAGCCGCACGGCAGTTTTTCTGGCGAGTACGGCTCTTTCGGGACCATCAATCAGAAAGCCGACCTGGGTTTCGGTGGTAAACAATGGGGGCAGTTCTTCGCGGAGAATATGTCCCGCTCGGGCCGTTTCCTCGACACCCCCGAATACAGGCCCTTTCACGATATCGGCAACGATGAGAACATCTTTTCCCGATCCGATTACGGGCCGAACTCCTCGAATATGTTTCATCTCAACATCATGGCGGCGAGAAACTGGTTTCAGATTCCTAACACCTATCCTCAGGTGGACTCCGGGCAGGATCAGCGACAAATGGTGCGATCCTACAACATCGCCCCTGGCTGGGTTCGTGTGTTTGGGCCTAATTCCCTCTTGACTGTGAACGCCTTCGTGCGTCAGGACCAGGTCAATTACTACCCGACCCAAAATCGAATGGCTGACCAACCCGCAACAATGGCGCAGGACAGGAGGCTGACCAACTTTGGTGTGAAGGCGGATTTCAGTTATGTTCATGGGCGGCGACACAACGTCAAGATCGGCGCACAGATTACTCACACCGTGCTGACGGAGCGCTTCGACCTTGGACTGACCGACCCGACGTTCAACCCCGTTTGCCTGGATGCTGCTGGAAACCCTGTGACCGATCCGACGCTGACCACCCCGGGCATGTGCGAAGGCGCGGGATATCAGGCAAACCCAAACCTTTTGCCCGGCCTCGTGCCGTACGACCTGACGCGCGGGGGATCTTTATTTAACTATTATGGCCACGCGGATATCAAAGAGCAGGCGTTTTACGCGCAGGATACCATTAGTCTGGGCAACTGGACACTGAATGCCGGGTTACGATTCGACCGCTATGACGGTATCAGCCACGGCACGCAACTGCAGCCTCGGATGGCTGTGTCTTATCACATTGCTCCCGCAGGGACCGTATTGCGGGTGGCTTATTCGCACACCTACGAGACCCCATTAAACGAGAACCTGGTGCTTTCGAGTGCCACCGGCGCCGGCGGCTTGGCGGAGAATGTTTTCGGCGGCTACGCCAGCGTGCCGCTTCAACCAGGAATTCGCAACATGTACAACGCCGGACTGGAACAGGCTCTGGGGTCGCATCTGGTGCTGGACGCGGATTACTTCTGGAAGTACACTCGTAACGCCTTCGACCTGGACAATCTCTTTACCACTGCCATCTTCTTTCCGATCGAGTGGGATCATTCCAAGATGGACGGCTTCTCTTCGCGGTTATCCCTTCGTCAATACAAGGGCCTGTCCGCCTACACCACGCTGGGGCATACGCGAGCCCGGGTGTTTGGCCCGGAGAATGGCGGTTTGATCTTCGGCAGTCCGGTGGACCGCAGTGTTGTGCGGATCGACCACGACCAGGCACTTCAGAGCACGACTTACGTTCAGTATCAGTTGCCAAAAAATGGGCCGTGGGCGGCGTTTACCTGGCGCTACGACAGCGGCATCGTGTCGGGCGCAGTTCCGGATCTCGCTAGCGTGCTGGGGTTGACCGCCGACCAACAAGCGCAGATTGGGTTCTATTGTGGCGATCAGGTTGCGACACCCTGGAGCCCGATCACGACCTGCAATTCTCCGGACTGGGGAACAAGACTGGTCAAAATCCCGGCGCCAGGCACGGCAAACGACGACCTGAATCCTGCACGTGTCAATCCGCGGCACCTGTTCAACATCGGTGTCGGGACCGACAACCTGTTCCACACCGAACGCGTGCGTTGGACATTGCGGTTTGAGGTTCTAAACGTTGCCAACAAGGAGGCGCTGTTCAATTTCCTGTCGACCTGCTCCGGGACCCATTTCGTTGCACCACGCTCGTACCGGGCGGGGTTGGGTATCGCTTTCTGAGACCTTCCTCCCTGAATTAGAAAACCTGAGGGTGCATTAACCTTAGACTAGCTAGTTTCTGTCGCGAAACCGCAGGATTGCGTGAAAACTCCCCTCCTTACCCAAGGAGGGAAGCCTTTTTGCCGAGTTTCGCGACAGAAACTAGACCTAGTTCTCAGCTCACCATGTTGTCAAGCATGGATTCTAATAACCTCTTTCCAGTAATCGGTTTTGCCACTGATTTCTCTCGAGTTTCTTACATGATGAAAATATCAAATGAATTCAACATGGGAATTTTTTTTCCTTGAAAGAGAAAATTTATCGATGTAAATTGAACCCTGTTACATTTATCAAGAAGCCGAATGCTTAGAGTTGTACGCTTTTTCCTTGGAGGTTGCCATGAACACGGCTGGAGTTTCAGCAGCCACGGCTGCCTCTCGTCCCCACCGCGATAGAGTCCTGGTTGTCAACACCGATTCCCACAGTCAGCAGGCCATCCGACAGGCACTCGATGCAATAGGGAGCGAGATCACCTTCGTCGATCCTCATCAAGAGTGGGCCCGAATTCTCAGACATCTGGCAGCTTTTTCTGTTGTTGTGATTGACGCATCGGACACAGAAATGGCTTTTTCCTTGTTAGAGACCATCAAAAAAACTCGGCCTGAGGTCAGTGTCGTATTCTTGTCAAACGACATGCAATTCTGGATGGAATCGATTCAACGTGGCGCTTATGATATGTTACCTATGCCGCTCTACGGACCGGATTTAGCTTGGATTGTGAACGGGGCCATCAATCGCCACAGGGCAGCATGAATTTAGTGGGAGGGCCGTACCTACGCAGAGGGTGCGATCACAAGCTGAATGTCGGTCTAACAGCGCAGAAAGAATCCGATATTGCTTGCTGAAAGGCTGCGAGACAATTCTCTTGGGGAGGCCGTACCAAGACCGACTATAGGGCATAGGCCGCCTTCTTCATTTGCGAAAAACCCACCCGGAAAACAAAGTAAGACAAATCAATAGACCGGCCCCGAAACACAAATACTTCCATACATAACCCCCCGGTCATGAACTGAACAGTCAATCAGTTGTCGTCAACTCGTTAAATGCCAAGCTACAGCGAGGAAGCAGATCGAGATTCGGGAAGGGACACTGTCGTCTGTGCTGCAGCAGAGTGCCGCTACCGCCGGGGTTCTACAGGTCGCGGCACTCCCCGTTTTGCACGGTCCTTAAGCCTTCTTGAAATTAGTAGAGGCAGTAAACGTTCCCCACTGCAGGAGGAACTTTCCCCCATCCCCTTGCTTTTCAAGCTTGATTGTGACCTGTTCTTCGGGCGACGAGGATTGTGAATATACTAGAGGTACTTCGGCAACGACCGTGTCATCCTGCTTGATCAGCAAAACCCATTTTCCCTTCTCCACGAGTTTGGCGCGGAGAACATACTTGCCTTTCTTCACCATCTTGTCACCGAATTTCAGGTCGATGTCTGTGGTTAGAGTGGTCGGAGCATTGGAGCCCATCCGCCATTCATCCCCAGGCTTGATCAGGCTGTAAATGTCCCGCCCCTGAAGGGATGGACGTCCATAATCCACTGACACCTTGCCTGTGCCCAGGGTCAGGGTGGCTTCACCCCGGTCTTGTGCCTGGAGTGAGGATGGAAGGACAGAGCACAAGACCACTAACAAGAGAACTCCAAAGAACAGCTTCTTCATGTAGTTAATCTCCTTTTTTAAGGTTTTGATTCGATTTGGGAAGCGGCGCCAGTCGAAGGCCCAATTATAACGGCAGCTTGCGAATCAGACAATGTTATGCAGCGGTTGCCTGTGGCGCCAGATATTCGCGCGTCAAGTCCTGCCTTGGGCAAGACTGCGACCTAGCTCTTCCTTTTTCACCCGGGAGATCGGAAGGCTGGCAACCAGCGATCTAACAAGTCACGACAGTTCAATACCTTTTCGGCAAGGTCACAGGGAACATAGAAGTAGTGGTTTGTGGCTTCAAACCCCAGGCGAGAGTCGTGTGACTGTAATTGGTGCAGCCGCCGGGCGAGCGCGATTTCACTATTCAATACTTGCTCCAGTGTGTCGACGTGCCGTTTAATTTCTTCAGATCTTTTTGAGGAAAGCAAGGCATTCCGAGCTGAGACAAAGCGCGCCTGGTTGGCCACACTTCGGAAGTGAATGCCGGAAGCTTCAGCCATCCGACACTCTTCTTTGAAATTCAGATCCTCCTTCTTCGACGATCCCATTCCCAGTGGGGCCGCGGCTTTTCGCAATTTGAGAAGTGCCAGGTCGAATCCATCTGCCACTTTCTCCAACTGGCGGATGAATACTTCAGGTGGGTAGACTCCTCGCCATGCATCAAGGTCATCGTAAGGAAAACCCGTCATTGTGGCATGATAATCCGTCGGGTCAGCCCACAGTGGATTTGAGGGTCCAAGTTGCAGAGGAGCCATGTAAACCACATCGATGTGAAATGGGAATTCGCCAAAAGCCTCACTAAATTCGCGCCAGGCCGTCACAACCATGGGCGCGAGTTTCCAGCCAAATCGTTGATCCGCTACATCCAACATGGCCTGGTTAGCCGAGCGGCTGGAAAAGGCTTTCGACACAACTTCGAGGTTGGGCGAGGGATATCCGCCCAGGGTCCAGCCTAGCATCAAACCATCCACCTGGCTGTTCCCCAGGTTGACGGCATGGCGGGCGACATTGCCGACTGCCGGGATCCAGGGGACTGCCGAAAGTTCCCACGTATTGCCGGCCTGAACTTTGGCGATGGTTCTTAATCCGCGCTGACGGGCCAATTCCCAGTTCTGAAGTGCGCGCGGACCCGGGCCGACGGCGGAAATGGAATATTCTCCCACTGTGCTCTTGATGCCACCCCGTTTGATCGGCAGACTCCATTCGCTCACACTCATCAATGAAACTTCGGGGGGCAATTGCCCAATGATGTCTTCTGCCCACTGGTCTTGCCAGCCCCAATCCCAGGCGAGAAGCCGGGCGCGGCTGCCGGCCTTCTGGATTCCGGCCGAGAACAGGCGATTGACTTCGGCGATCACATCCGCTGCCGTGCGCTTGCAGCAACGTGGGCAATTGGCTCCAGCCTCGTGTGACCAGCAGTTTGTCAGATTTTCGGACGCAGTAATGGTGAAGAATCCACCCAAGCGGGAGACTGCCTGGCTAACGGAGGCGACTGAATCGACCAGATACTCCTGCACTTCCGGGTGGCTGGTACAGAGTGCAGCATGGTCACTTTCGACAACCCCTTTCATGTCCGGGTACTTCTCAAAAAACCGCATAGGCTTGGCTCGCGGCTCATTCAGATAAAGGAATACCTGGATGCCGTGCTCAGCCGCTCGAGCCACCAGGGACTCAAGGTTTCGCAGACGTTCCAGACGTCGGGCGCTTAGCTCTGGTTCCCAGGGAAATGGGGCCAGCTTATAAAGCACAGCCTGAAGCCAAACGCCGTTCACTCCGGCGTGTGCCAGCCGAGAGAGTCTCAATCCATTGATCATCTGATGCATGACGCTTACATGATAGACCATTTTGGTTGGCTTGGTATTTGCATTCATCGGTTGTTGACCTTTCCCACTGCCCGGTTCAGAATTAATCCCGACTGAGTGGGCGAGGATCATGAAGAGGACAAATTTCGGTTTGTGTGCTATCGGGCTGCTCTCAGTCTGCCTGGGGGCTCCTGGACTTCTCCTTGCCCAGGTAGTCGTCAACGGCAAATTGCTGGATTCGTCGAGGAACCCAGTTGTGACGGCCAAAGTGACAGTGGAATCAGAACTCCCCGGTTCGTCCAAAGAGCTTATTTCAGACGGCGAAGGATCATTCACCCTGAACCTCAGCCAGGCTGGCCGCTATTATTTGAGTGTCAATATCGCGGGATTCTATGAGCTCAAGCGACGACCGGTCGACCTGGTGGCGGGTGTCAATGTCATTACTATTGATCTCATCCCTATAGAAGACAACAGTTACTCGATCGACGTTTACCCCGAAAAGAACATCGAGATTGAGCAAATTGCCTCCTCCTATGACCTGAGTGACGACGACATACTGTCGATTCCCGCCGCTCGTTCTTATTACCTGAGCAACATGATGTCAGTGATGCCAGGGGTTGTGCAGGATTCTTCCGGCGGCCTTCACTTTAATGGGAGTTCAGCGGAACAGACCAACTGGCTTCTGGATGGATTCAACCTGGCCGATCCGGTGACCGGGCAACTGGAGGCCACGCTCAGCGTTGAAGCCGTTAAATCTCTGGAACTCTTTTCAGGCCGTTATTCCGTGGAGTTTGGAAAGGGAACGGGGGGTACAATGGCGATAAATAGCCCATTGGGCAGCAACCGCTTTCACCCCACGGTGACCAACTTCGTCCCGGGATTTGAGTATTCGAACGGCCTCCGACTGACCAGCTGGCGTCCACGGTTCAACTTTTCGGGACCTCTCAAGAAGGACCGAGTCTGGTTTTACAATGGTCTTGACTTCAACTATCGGCAAAACATAATTCCTGAATTGCCCCCTGGCCAGGACCGAACCTTGACTTGGATTTTAAGCAACCTGGTACGGGTCCAGGCAAATCTGAGCCCTTCAAATATCCTGACTGGCGACTTCCTGTACAATTACCTCAATGCCCCTAAGACCGGCTTGTCACCGCTGGATCCGGTGGAAACGACACTGGACAAGCGAGCACGGCGGTATTTCTTCAATATTAAGGACCAAATCTATCTTTCCTCCAAGACCCTGATCGAGCTTGGAGCCTCCTCATATCACTCGTTTAATCGCGGTGTGCCTCAAGGGCATGAGCTCTACCAGATTACTCCGAACGGAAGGGATGGAAACAATTTCATCGATTCCACGCTGAAGGGCAGCCGGCACCAGGGGCTGGTGAATATCTTCCTCCCTCCCGTGAGCGGCTGGGGGACCCATCAAATCAAGACCGGTCTGGATTTCAATTATTCAGGCTACGACCAGGACGTCATGCGGACGGGTTACGAGTACATCCGCCTGGACGGGACCGTTTCCAAGCGGGTCACCTTTGGAGGAAACGGCGAATTCACGAAGTCGAACCTAGAATCGGCCGCGTATTTTCAGGATCGGTGGACTGTTCGTTCCTGGTTGCTGGTGGAAGCCGGCATTCGCTGGGATCGAGACCAGATCCTGGCCGACAACGATGTAACACCGCGCTTCAGCTTTTCCTTCCTGCCCCCAAGACTGAAGAATACCAAGCTATCAGCGGGGTTTGGTTTGATTCCATCCGCGACCAATCTCCATCTGTTCACCCGTAATCTGGACCAGTATTCGTTGACAGAATTGTTCGGAGCCGACGGCACGACTCCCGTTGGAATCCCCACGGTCACGCAATATGAGATTCTTCCACGACTCCTGACAATTCCGAAGATCCGTAGTCTCAGCTTCGGTGTCGAACAGTCGATACTGACTGACTATCGGCTCCAGATCAACTACCTCAGGAAACGGGGTCACAGCGGTTACACCTATCAGCCACAGATTCAACCCGGCCATTCAAGCGCAAATCCCGGCGTGCCCACACAGGTCTATTCCTTGCAGAACTCAAGAACAGAACTCTATGACGCTGTCGAATTTTCACTCTCTAAACGCTTCAGACGAAACTCAGAGTGGTCTGCCAGCTATACACGCTCCCGGGCCAAGTCTAATGCGGCTGTGGAGGTCAGCATTGATGACACTTTGACGTACACCTCTAGAGAGGGGCCTCCTCCCTGGGATGTGCCAAACAGACTCGTGAGCTGGTTCTTTTTTCCTGTCACCAAGAACAACTGGTTACAGTATTACCTGGAATGGAGGGACGGGTTCCCATTCACCTTAAACGATTCCGAAGGCCAGCAGGTTGGCCCTCTAGACACCAACCGGCTGCCGCGCTTCTTCAGCCTTAATCTGCACTATGAGCGGAAGTTCGCGTTGGTGGGCCGAGACTGGGCTATTCGACTGGGGGCTGACAACATTACAGACCATGCGAACTACTCCTTGGTCAACAGCAATGTCGATTCCCCAGACTTTCTGCACTTTTACGGAAACGATCCCCGCAAGTTTGTAATTCGAATCCGTTTCCTGGGTAAGAGCCAGACATGAAGGCATGAGAGAGAAAGGATTCAGGATTCTGGATCATCCCGCGGACCTCGGGATTGAGGCTTACGGGAAAACGCTGGCCGAGGCATTTGAGCAGGCGGCATTGGGATTGGTTTCCATCATCGCAAATGCTTCGAGAGTGGAGGCGCGGGATTCCCGGAACGTGACTCTCCAAGGGAGCGATTGGGGGCACTTGCTGGTAAGATGGCTGGAAGAGATATTATATTTATATGATGGGGAAGGTTTTCTCGGTGGGCGTTTTCAAGTCGGCCGGTTGGAGACAGGGAGGCTGGAGGCAGTAGTTTACGGAGAGCCACTCGACCCAGTCCGCCACCAGGTACGATCGGACGTAAAGGCAGTTACTTATCACCAGCTCAACGTGTGTGAGAAGCCAGGAAAAAGCCGTGTTCAAGTGTTCCTGGACATTTAAGGTCAAGGCATGCTGAACAAACTGGACGAATTCCGTTACGTCATCCCTAGATCTTACAAGACCGGAATGCGAATTGAAGGACTCATTTATGCCAGCAGCGATCTGATTCATCAAATCCAACATGACCAGACGATGGACCAGGTGGCCAATGTGGCGACTTTGCCGGGGCTCGTCGGCCGGTCCCTGGCCATGCCCGACGCTCACCAGGGTTATGGATTTTGTATTGGTGGGGTGGCGGCTGCGGACATGAAAGAGGGGATCGTCTCTGCCGGCGGAGTGGGGTTTGATATCAATTGCGGGGTGCGTTTGCTGGCTTCCTCTCTCTATGCAGGGGAGGTCCGGCCGCGGCTTTCCGACTTGCTCAATCAGCTGTTTCGCGACATTCCTTGCGGAACCGGCCGAAGCGGTTTGTTGGATGTCTCAAGAGGAGACCTGGATCGATTGCTTCAAGAAGGGGCTCCCTGGACTGTCGAGCAGGGATACGGCCGGGATGCCGATCTGGGCCGGATTGAGGACTATGGCCGGATCCTCGGATCGGATCCCGCCAAGGTCAGTAAGAGGGCCAAAGAACGCGGTCATGACCAGGTAGGCACCCTCGGCAGCGGCAATCATTTCCTGGAAATTCAGGAAGTGACGGAGATCTTTGATTCCGAGGTGGCCTCGAGCTTTGGCTTGCACGAAGGGCAGGTAGTCCTCCTTATTCACAGCGGATCGCGCGGCTTGGGGCATCAGGTTTGCAGTGATTACCTGGACCTGATGCAAGAGGCCATGAAGCGGTACGGAATCAGCGTAATCGACCGCCAGCTGGCTTGTGTTCCGATCCAATCCCAAGAGGGGCAAGATTATTTGGCGGCTATGGCCGCGGCCGCCAACTTCGCCTTCGTTAATCGCCAATTGATTACGCACTGGAGCCGGAAGGCCTTTGAACGAATCCTGGGCCATGGGGAACTCAATGTCGTCTATGATGTGTGCCACAACATCGCCAAGCAAGAGGAGCATGAGGTTGGAGGGAGAATCCGGCGCGTGCTGGTCCATCGCAAAGGAGCCACCCGGGCTTTTCCCAAGGGACACCCGGCGCTTCCCCAGGAGCTGCGACCGGTAGGGCAGCCCGTCTTGATACCGGGAAGCATGGGGACCTGTTCTTATGTATTGGTCGGGACTGAGGCGGCCATGAAAGAGACCTTCGGATCTTGTTGTCATGGTGCAGGACGCGCAATGAGTCGTTCGCAGGCCAAACGTGAAACCACTCCGGAACAACTGCTGAAGGAGATGAAAGACAAGGGAATTCTCGTCAAAGGGCAGTCTCGGTCAGGGCTGACTGAAGAGAAACCGGATGCCTACAAGGATGTCAGCCAAGTTGTATCAGTGGTCCATCATGCCGGGATTGCACGGAAGGTTGCGAAACTGACACCGCTGGCGGTAATGAAGGGTTAGGTCAGAGGCTGGAAGCTGGAGGTTAGGGGATTGAGGGAGGGAAATCGATGAAAGAGAATAGGTGGAGGTAGGGGTACAGCATGCTGTGCCCCTACACCGTACAACACCCATGATCGTTCTATATCGATGCCCCCACTGTTTCCGGGAATGCCGAGCCAATCCCAAGAGCAAACACGCTACCGTGTGCCGGGCCTGCGGAAGAGCACAGAATCTCTGGTTCACTCCTACTGAAGTGGCGAGGAATGAGGTTGATGTGTGTGCGATATGTCGTCGTCAGGATTTCTACGTTCGGGATGATATCCGGAAAGGCCTGGGATTCCTTTATCTCCTGGGCGGACTGCTCTTGGCCTATCCGAGCTATGGAATCAGCCTGGTTCCTGCCGGATTGGGCTTTTATTGGCATTCCGTCAGGTATCCCCGCTTGACAGTATGCTATCATTGCTACGCAAAATACCGAAATGTTCGGCGCAACCCTTCCCACAGAGAGTACGACCCAGAGATGTTTGATAGGCTGGAAAAGCAGATCCGTAATGACCGATCGTTCCCCCAATCCCGCTGAACTTCAGACCCGAAGAATTCCATGCGCAGTCCCATGGAGAATCAGTACATGATTCTGGTCCTCACGGAACTGTTGCGCATATGTTGGATATTCCGGCGGCGGCAAGGGTATCGGCAATTTCCTTTTCTCCCGGTTCCCCCTAGAAGGTATCTGGAGTGGCGGATTGAAACCGCGTACGGCGACAAAAGCTTCAAGAATCATAAGTGGAGGGACGTCGCGGCTTATGCGCGCTGGCACCGTTCCTTGCGGCTCAAGGTGACTGAGCCGGTGGTGAAGCATGATATCTGGGAGTAGCGGGGAGAGAAAAAGGGAATAGGGAATAGGGAAGATAAAGCACTATGGGGTAAAGACGAAAAGCGAAGGACAATCCCTTTCCAGATCTGGTCTGGACGAGGGGGCTGTGTTCCGGGACTACCGTTAAATCGCGACGGTTGGAAACCTGCGAAGGGCACTTTGGAGTCTCGATCAGAAAGTGAGTCACTGTGCATGAGCAAGATCCTCTTGACGGGCGGAGCGGGGTTTATCGGGTCTCATCTGGGTGAGCATCTTGTTCGTGATGCGCATCGCCTGCTCATATTGGACGATTTGAACGACTTTTACTCGCCCGCAATAAAGAGGAGGAATCTCGAAGAAGTTCGCCGTGTGGGTCCCATTGAGTTTGTCGAGGCCGATGTCTGTGACCAGGAGCGACTGGAGAGTATCTTCGCGGTGTTCAATCCCGAGGTCGTGGTTCACCTGGCTGCGCGGGCAGGAGTGAGACCCTCCCTGGAGCAGCCACTCTTGTATGAAAGGGTGAATGTATTCGGGACGGCCCTCTTACTGGAGTTATCGAAAAAACATAAGGTTGGCAAATTCGTTTTTGCATCTTCTAGCTCAGTATACGGCACAACCAGCAAAGTTCCCTTTTCCGAGGAGGAAGCTAATCCTTATCCGATTTCGCCCTATGGGGTAACTAAGTTGGCCGGCGAGAAGCTCTGTTATTGTTACGCTAACCTCTACGGGATTCCCGTGGTCTGTCTCCGTTTCTTCACAGTCTATGGGCCCCGGCAAAGGCCCGATCTAGCCATTTACAAATTTGCATCCCTGATCGAGCAAGGCTTGGAAGTACCTTTGTTTGGCGACGGAAGCTCTCTTCGGGATTACACTTATATTGATGACATCGTCGAAGGCATACTTGCAGCTGTGGAGTTAGAATCAAGTTTCGAAATCTTCAATCTGGGGAACTCAAACCCAATCTCCTTGCTCGAAATGGTGCGGTTGTTGGAGGCCAAATTAGGGAAGCAGGCGAAGGCTCGATTTCAGAACAGCCAGCCGGGAGACATGCCCTTCACTCATGCGGACCTTAATAAGGCCAGACGGCTTTTAAACTTCGTCCCAAAGGTCCCGTTTGAAACGGGAGTAGACCGGTTCGTGGAGTGGTTCAGGAAAACTAGGATCAAGAAGTAGGGAGGGCAAGAGCTTTATTTCCCTTATTCACGCCAGGAGGGTGATTTGTGGGCATCGATGTAGACATTAAAGCGATACATGAAAAAGTCAAACTCGAGAGCGTATTTGTCGAGGCTTTGAAGCAGGAAGTTCAAAAGGTGATCGTTGGTCAGGAATACATGATAGACCGAATGCTGATTGGGCTCCTCACCGAAGGCCATCTTTTAGTAGAGGGGGTCCCGGGTCTGGCCAAGACGCTCGCAGTGAAGACACTGGCAAGCACGATCAACACCGGCTTTCAACGGATTCAGTTTACCCCCGACTTATTGCCAGCAGACCTGATCGGCACCATGATTTTCGATCAGAAGACTCGGGAGTTCCTGCCGCACAAAGGTCCTATTTTCTCGAATATTGTCTTGGCAGACGAAATCAACCGGGCCCCTGCCAAGGTTCAAAGCGCCTTGTTGGAAGCGATGCAGGAACGACAGATCAGCATTGGCAGGGAAACCTTTCCGCTGGGAGATCCTTTTCTGGTCATGGCCACTGAGAACCCCATTGAGCAGGAAGGAACCTATCCGTTGCCGGAGGCACAAGTGGATCGCTTCATGCTGAAGCTTCTAGTTACCTACCCCAGCAAGAAAGAGGAGAAACAGATCCTGGTTCGGATGACCGAGAGTCCCGGAGCAACCGTGGATCCGGTGATTCAGCCCGGGGCTATCCGCAACGCTCGTGAGGTCGTACAGCAGGTATATATGGACGAAAAAGTAAAGGACTATATCGTAGACCTGGTATTTGCGACCCGCAAACCGGAAGAATACCAGTTGGACGCCCGGTCTTTGATTCAGTACGGAGCTTCCCCTCGCGCCACTATTTTTCTTTCCAAAGCAGCCAAAGCCCATGCCTTTATCAATGGACGAGGCTACGTCACGCCTGAGGATGTCAAGTCGGTGGGTCTGGACGTCCTTCGTCACCGGATTATCCTCACTTACGAGGCTGAGGCCGAAAACGTAACTCCAGAAGAAATCATCAAGAGGGTTTTTGACAAGGTCATGGTGCCATAGAATTCTGAAGTGTGAATTCTGAGTTATGAATTTGGAATTATAAATTCTGAAATGAAAGAGAGCTGGTTAGTTGAGGATCACTAGCAATTTCCCCCGAGTTGAGGCTCGACAATGAATCAAGAAAAAGATTCCATGCTTATGGGTGACGAAGCATCTTGTCGAGGCAGGTCACGTGTGGATATAAGGCAACGGGCCTTTCGGTATGCGGTAGGGGCGATTAAGCTAGGTCGGCAATTGCAGAGCCAAAGGGATGGAGCAGCCTGGTTAGTGGGAAAGCAATATCTCAGGTCAGCCACTTCTATCGGGGGAAATATCGAAGAAGCACAGTCAGCTGAAAGTCGGCTGGACTTCATCCACAAGATGTCCATTGCGCAGAAAGAAGCCAGGGAAAGCGTGTACTGGCTACGTCTCATGCTTGCTTCGCAGTTCTTACCGGAAGCTTCCATTAGTCCACTGATTGATGAGACAGACCAGCTCATTGCCATTATCACGGCAATCATTGTGAAGACCAAAAAGCGCCATCCTACTTGACGATGTTGAACAATTGACTGTCCTCGCGCAATTCAGAATTCAGAATTCACAATTCATAATTTGGATTCATCTCCTCGGTTTTTCAACGATCCGATGCTGGCTAAGGAGCTTTTGCAGAAGGTAAAACACATAGAGATCAGGACCAATCGTCTGGTCAACGAGGCCATGGGGGGCGAATACCACTCCGTGTTCAAAGGCAGGGGCATGGAGTTCGACGAAGTCCGGGAATATCAGTATGGAGACGAGGTTCGCAGCATCGATTGGAACGTTTCGGCCAGAATGGGGCACCTCTACGTAAAGCGATACGTGGAAGAACGCGAACTGACCGTCATGCTGGCCTTGGACCTGAGCGCTTCGGAGGCCTTCGGCACTACTCGCCGATTCAAGAATGAACTAGCCGCAGAATTAGCCGCGGTGTTGGCTTTTTCTGCTATCAAGAACAATGATCGCGTGGGTGCGGTGATCTTTACCAATGTCGTGGAGAAATTCATTTCTGCCCAAAAGGGCACAAAACATGTCCTGCGGGTAGTTCGGGAGGTCCTGGCGTACGAGCCAGTAGGGCGGGGGACTTCCATAGAGGCAGCTTTGAAATACCTGAACAATGTGGTAAGGAAAAAATGTGTCCTTTTTCTGATTTCTGATTTCCTGGACGAGGGTTATGAACAGGCTTTACGGGTGGCTAATCAGAGACACGATTTGATTGCATTCCCGATTGACGATCCCCGGCAACATGAGTTGCCTGCAGTGGGCATTCTCAAGCTTTTGGATCCGGAAAGTGGACAAGTGACCTGGATCGATACGCACAATGCCCAGCTTCGGGAGGACTATCGGAGAATGGCCACGGATTTGGTAAATCTAAGGACCAGGGTCTTTCAAAGGAACCGAATCGATTTTGTGAATATCTCTACCGCCCAACCGTACGATGTTCCACTAGTCAAGTTTTTTAGGGAGCGAGCCAAGCGGTTCCGGTAACCTGACTGACTGATGGGCCCCGACGCATGGAAGCACTGAGACATCTTCAAGGTATCGATCCTGGATATCTGCTCTTTTGTCACCGGGTTGTTGTATCGATCGAGAAGGTTTTCATGAATGTGGTTTGTAAGAGCACTTGAAAGTAGCCCAGCGCTGAAGCGCTGGGCTATTCTCAATCGACCTCTCCGAGGTCGATTTTCATCGGCCGATGTGAGCTTGAAAAGATCATGAGGCACTCTTGCAGAGCAAAGAAAGGGAAGGTCTACAGAGATGTTGGTGACTTAGTGTCTGGATTGCTCGTCTTGTGGGCCGCTCTGGCTGGGACTGCTTTATCCGAAGTCTCCCAGCCCTCCCTTAGGGCCTTTGTTGACCAATCAACGATCACCATTGGTGATGTTCTTAACCTGAGAGTCGAAGTCTCCCACACCGATGGTATGAAAGTACAGTTCCCCTCTTTTTCAGGAAAGTTGGGCCCATGGACGGTCCGGAATGTAAACCACTCCACGGTGCCCGGAAAGCCACTAGGCTGGAGTACAGACGTCTACGAAATTCAACTAGCCATCTATAGGACCGGAGATTCTGAGATTCCAGCCTTTGATGTGGAATTATTGGATAGCAACGGCAGGATGGAGAAGGTTAGTTCTTCCGCCATTCCAATCAAGGTCAAGTCGGTGTTGTCAGGAAGCGATGAAACCCTAAGAGATCTCAAGCCGCAAGCCGAAATCCCTCCAGACTACAAGCCGTTCCTCCTGACCGTCATAGCCATCTTGGCGGGACTGACCTTGATCTACCAGGTGATCCGGCATTTCCGGAAAGGGAAACAGGCTGCAACAAAGACGGTGCTCGACAGGCGGTCTGCTGAGGAAATAGTGCGAGAAGCCATCAGCCGTTTGCTGGCAAAACAATTGGTCGAGCGGGGTCTTTATAAGGCTTTCTATCTGGAGATTTCAGAGATAGTCAAGAGATACTTGGGATCAAGACTTGGAATCCTCTCCCTCGAGCTGACGTCCGAAGAGTTTATGCGAGATTTGGGAACCACGGTGTTGCCCTCTGGCCAAACCGACCTGATCAGGCACTTCTTGACCGGCTGTGACCTGGTCAAGTTTGCCAAGTACCATCCCTCGGAAGAGGAAGTCAAAGACATTGTAGAAACGGCCTACACAATCGTCGAAACAACCGAACGGGAATTGACGCCGTCGGTCACCGCGATAGAGGTGTCGAATCGATGAAGGGAAGCGCGTTCAGCCAGTTTCGCTTTGCGGACCCATGGTTCTTATTATTGCTGGTGGTAATCCCTGCCTTATGGCTTCTCCATCGTCGAATGTCGAAGCGATCTCAAGGGGGGATTATCTTCCCGTCCACCCAACCGTTGAGCCGCCTCGCCAGTCCTTGGACGATTCGGCTCCAACAGGCGCTTTTCTTTCTTAAACTGGCTGGCCTCACTTTGCTCATTGTGGCTTTTGCGAGGCCTCAACTGGGATCTGCAGAAGAGGATATTCAGACAGAAGGCGTCGACATCATGATTGCCGTTGATACCTCAGGTAGCATGGCTGCCGAGGATTTTCGTCCTAACAACCGGATCAGTGTGGCCAAACAAGAGGTTCGAGACTTCATACAGGGACGTAGCGCCGACCGGATTGGGATCGTCATCTTTGCGGCACGAAGTTTCACCAAATGTCCGCTGACCATTGACTATGACGTTCTCCTGAAACAAGTTGAGGACATCAAACTGGGCACGATCGAGGACGGAACGGCGATCGGAAATGGTTTGGCAAATGCAATTAACCGCCTTCGGCCGTCAAAAGCCAAGAGCCGAATTATCATCCTCTTGACTGATGGAGTCAACAACACAGGGGAAATCGATCCCTTAACAGCTGCGGAGATCGCCAAGAGTTTGGGAATGAAGATCTACACGATCGGCGTGGGCAAAGAGGGTGTCGCTCCCATGCCCGTAGACGATCCTGTATATGGAAAGCGCTATGTTGAGGTGGAAGTCCAAATTGACGAGGTTCTCCTGAAGAAGATTGCTGAGATGACGGCAGGAAAGTATTTCCGGGCCGTGGATCGCGACTCGCTCCAGCAGGTCTTTAACACGATAAACAGTCTTGAGAAATCAAGGGTCAGCGTGAAATCTTACACTCACTACAACGAGATCTTCAGTTACTTTGTCTGGCCCGGCTTAGGTTTAATACTTGGAGTATTCCTTCTCGGACAAACCCGATTGAGGCAGTTACCCTGATTAATTCGATCGCGAGCCATTCTCGATGCATTTTGCGGATCCAGAGTACTGGAATTTCTACTGGTTGATTCCGGGCTTAGTTGTGTTTGCCTGGTGGAGCTTCCGGCAGAAGCGAAGGGCGTTGCTTCGTTTCGCAGAGATACACTTGATAGAACGCCTGATCTGCGGCACAAGCAAGGCGAGACAGCTGTTCAAAGTCGCGACATTCCTTCTCTCGGTCTCTTTTCTCCTGCTGGCACTCGTCCGGCCGCAGTGGGGAACCCGTTACGAGACTGTCAAACGAAAAGGTATCGACCTCTTAGTAGTTCTTGACACGTCGCTGAGCATGGATACACAAGATGTGCCGCCAAACCGGCTGGAAAAGGCCAAACATGAAATAAGGGCCTTAATCGACAGGCTCCAGGGAGACCGGGTGGGCCTGGTGGTCTTTGCCGGGATGAGCCAGGTCAATTGCCCCTTAACCATCGATCAGAATGCGGTCAGGCTATTCCTGGAAATTATCGACACCGCGGCGATTCCGCTGCCTGGAACCAACATTGGAGAGGCCTTGAGAACCGCAACCAGGGCCTTCAATTCCGGTGAGCGCCGCTACAAAGTGGTGATCTTGGTGACTGATGGCGAAAGTCTCGAAGGAGACCCATTGAAAGCTGCCGAAGAAGCGGGCAAAGCTGGAGTGGTGATTTATGCGCTAGGTATTGGTACTGCGGCGGGCCAACCCATCCCTCTCCATGACGACAAGGGTAACGTGGTGGGGTACAAGAAGAGCGAAGAAGGAAGTGTGGTGGTGAGCCGGTTGGAGGAATCCACCTTGGCGAACCTGGCTTCGGTAACTGGAGGACAGTACTTCCGTGCCACGCCTGGAGAGGAGGAAGTGGAACGGATTGCCGGCCTGATTTCCCAGATGGACCGCAAGGAATTCCAGTCTCGCCAGTACCTCACGCTGGTCGATCGATTCCAGATACCTCTGGGTATAGGATTGTTCCTCGTTGTGCTGGAAATGGTAGTGACCGATGAAACCAGAAAGGGGAAGGGGATCGGAATTGGAGGCTAAGTGGTCCACTTTGTAAGTGGGCTAACGTATAATCAAATGGAAGGCTTGCTCCGAGGAATCATGAAGAGGATCTGCTGCACAATCCTTCTCTGTTTTGCTGCCTGCTTGTCAGTTAGTGGACAGGTTTGGAGAGATAAGGTATCCCGTGAGAATTCAGCGGGCAATTCCTGCTATAGGGAGAAGTCCTACTCTGAAGCACTGGAGAAGTATGTTGCAGCCCAGGATTACAAGAAGCCGCGCCCGGAAATCTCATATAACATTGCTAACACACTCTATCAGCAGAAGAAATACACGGAAGCACTCAAGGAATATGGGAAGTCTGTTTCGGCGGCAGTGTCCGGACTGGAGCAAAAGGTCTGCTTTAACAAAGGAAACAGTTACTACCAGATGGGCCAGTATCAAGCTGCAGCCGAGTCTTACCAGAAAGCCCTGGAAATTGACTCGAAAGACCGTGATGCGAAGCACAATCTGGAGTTGGCCTTGAAAAAGCTGGAAGAGAGCCAGCAGAAGCAGGAATCGAAAACCCCTGACAAGAGTCAAAGAGATAAAAGCGGTTCGTCACAGGAAAAGCAGGACCAATCGAATGGAGGGAAGAAAGAAGAAAAGCCTAGGGAACAGGCTGGTCGTGAGTCTAAAAACGAGAAAGATTCCAAGGCAAAGACACAGCCTGATCAGAGTCAGCGGAACCCTCGCCCCGAGGGGGAACTAAACAAGGAGATGGACCAGCGAGAAGCTTTGCGAATCCTTGATGCCATAAATGACCAGGAAAAAAAGGAGCAGCAAAAGCAAATCTTGAGGTTGCAAAGAAGCCAGCCTTCCGGGAGGGATTGGTAGCGGAATCCGGTGGTAAATCCCAAAGGACTTATCGGATATTCCAATGGAAAGGTCTTTTAAGGAGGCGCGGCACAAAGGTGAACATGGTTAAGCTCGAGCCGCTCAAAGTTCTGATTTTACTATTCGTGTTTCTCTTTATTGGTGGCTTCGTGTTAGCGGAGGAAGTTTCGGTGACTGCTGAAGTTGATCCAAACCCTGTGGGGTTGAACGATCAGTTGACCTTAACGCTGAGAGTCAATGGTCCGGCTGGGGGTGCAGAGGCCCCGCAGATGCCCAAGATTGAAGGATTGAAGCTGGAGGCTGGTCCTTCGGTCGCCCGAAGCTTCCAATGGATCAACGGACAGGCCACTTCGAGTCAGAGTTTTGTCTATGTATTTGAGCCCCAGAAGGAAGGAACCTTAAGAATTCCTCCCCTTCCCCTGAAGATCGGAGGAAAGGTATACGAAACCAAGGAACTCTATGTGCGGGTCGTGAAGGATGCAGGTACCGGGCAGCGCTCCGCTCCCCGCAGACGCAGCCCATTTTCGATTTTTGACGATATGGGCTTGGAGGAAGACAGCCCCTTCAGGGACCGTACACCCCGTCGGGAGGACTTGATCACCACGGCAGAGGTCGACAAAAAGAATGCCTACGTGGGGGAACAGATTGTATTGTCCTATAAAGTCCTCGCCCAGATCCCTGTTGTCCAGGTCGAGTTGAAGGAAAGCTCACCACTGACTGGTTTCTGGTCTGAGGAGGTGACTTTGCCCAAAACGCCCGAGTCCCGAAATCGAGTCCTTAACGGCAAACGGTATGTCGAGTATGTCGTCAAGAAACAGATCCTGTTTCCGACCAAGAGCGGGACCATCGAAATACCCCCTTCGACTTTCAATTTGTTGGTCCGCACTTCAGGTAGTCCGTTTTCCTTCCCTAATCAGGACGTTGCTGTACGCAAGACGGCGCCGCTTTCCATCAAGGTAAGTCCTTTGCCTGAAACTGGGAGACCTCCTGCATTCGGTGGTGCCGTGGGAGAATTTCGCCTCGAATCCTCGGTGGATAAGAGCAGAGCAGTCACTGGCGATGCAATTAATCTCAGAGTTCGACTCTCGGGAGCAGGAAATCTCCGGACCATCACGGAGTTCCCCTTGCCTGACCTGCCCGGATTCAAAATCTATTCGTCAAAGAGTCGTGATGAAGTTTCGGTTCGTAATGATCTCCTTCAAGGGTCAAAGGCCTGGGAATATGTGATTGTCCCCCTGGCACCCGGGGTGGAGTCCATCCCTGAGCTGCGATTCACATATTTCTCGCCTGCTGAGCACCGCTATTTGGAAAAGCAGGCACCTCCGATCCAGGTGGCCGTCGCCCCGGGAAGCGGGCAGCCGACAGAATCATCATTTGGGGTGGCAGTATCGCCGCAGAGTGTTGTCAAACGAGGAAGCGACATCAGCTATCTGAAAATCCCGGCCGCGCCATTGCGCGACCATTCCCGATTCCTTTACCAATCCCAATGGTTGTTTGGAATCATCCTGCTGCCCTTGCTTTTCAATGTAGGTTTACTTGTCCACACCCGTCAACAGACTCGGCTTCAAGAAGACCTGAAGGGTTTTCGGAGTCGCCGCGCCGGCAAGATCACAGAGAAACGTCTGGCTCAGGCCCGAAAATGCTTAAAAGCCAATCAACTGGGACAATTCCACGGTATCCTCCTCGACTCGGTTACGGGATATCTAAGCGATAAGTTCAATCTCCCGCAGATCGAGATCACCTCCCAGCAGGTTCGCCGATACCTGAATGAACAGCATTGGGAGGAGCCGTTGATTGAAGATCTCGTAAAGGTTCTGGAGGACTGCAACTTTGCCCGGTACGCTCCTGTCTCATTGGACAGGCCTGGGCTGGAAGCCCTATTCGAAAAGGCAAGAGACGTTGTGGTGAGGATCGAACGGAGAAGTTGACGATGAGACATTACGTTGGTACCGTTTGGCTCGCACTTGGCTTGTTACTCGCCTTTTCCTCCTATGCGGATGAGCGTCTTCCTAAGGTAAGGGAGTGGTTTGAGTCGGGGAACTCCTACTATTCTAAAGGCGATTACAGGCATGCCATTGACCGCTACGAAAGAGTTATTGGGACCGGTTTTGTCAATGAGACGGTTTACTATAATCTGGCCAACGCGTTCTTCAAAAATAATGAAATTGGCAAGGCGATTCTCCTGTATGAGAAAGCCGCGCAACTCGCTCCAACTGACCCAGAGATTGTTGGCAACCTGGCTATGGCGCGGGGACGGATTGCCGACAAAGTGGAAATGGCCTATCAATCGCTCTGGGTGAGCCAACTCAACCGGTTGTGGCGTTTCGTTTCACTCGATACTGAGACCGCTTTGGCACTGGGGCTTTACCTGACTGCCAATGTCTTATTCTCCGTCTACGTCCTCGCACACAAGGAACGAATCAGACGGTTTGCCTTCCGCACGAGTCTAGCATTGGGGTTGCTCTTCCTGTTTGTGGGCGCCTCAAATGCCCTACGGATCTATGAGGCTCGGTCAACCAGGGATGCGATTATCCTGGTCGAGAAGGTCGATGTTCTAAGCGGGCCGGGGACAGAGAATCCGACATTGTTCTCCATCCACGAAGGCTTAAAGGTAAGGATCCAGCATGAGCTGGGCGAATGGTTGTTGATCAGCCTGGATAATGGTTGGAGTGGATGGGTTCAGAAAGCGGTTCTCGGAATTATCTGATTTCCGGCAAGATTTACCTGGCCCATTCGGAATTCGATGAAGAATTACCTGCTTCGAGCCCTCTCCTCAAATGAGAATACCCCCAGGACGAAGTCGAGTGGAGACATGACGAATCCCTCTCTACGGCTTGGCAGTCTATTATTTTGTTGACCTTATGAGGAAAACAACAGTATCGTTGATGTCGCCATGTAACGCCTTCCTCGAAAGTTCAATGTAAAGTCATGAATTGGAGGTTTTTTTTTCGGGACTCTGCCCGCACAAGATCGTGACCCTGACCAGTGAGAAGGGCCTATGAAATACTCAAAACAATTGAAATTTCAAGCCATCAGGTTCCTCTCTAATCGGAGATGCCTTCTCCTGGTTTTCCTGTTCTGGTTCTTCAGTGCAGTTTGTGTTTCTTTGACTCCTTCCTATCTCCTTCTTGCCTCTCAGCTGGATCGGGTTTCAAAGAATGAACTTAGTGATAGGGCTATTCTCCAGATTAGTCCCTGTGACCTGAAGTTCGGGTTCAGAGAGGCTTTGGGTCTTCCTTTGATTGATGGGGTCACTGCCAGGAGAGGACCGGCTAACTCAAGCTTCGTTGAGGTTGATATTGACCTTGATGGAGACGTCGATCTGATTGAACTGTCAAGGGCCCCGCGAATCCTAGTCTGGGTGAACGATGGCCGAGGGCGCTTCTTTCCTGCGACCCCTAATGACTATACCCTTGTCCGGGTTTGGCCTTTCTTCTACGAATCTGCAGAAAACGACTTCCTTTCTGTGTGGCTGGAACCTCACGAACTATGCTTGGATTCAGTAACTCTGAGTCTGGTTCTGAGAGAAATTCCAGTCGTCTTTTTGTATGTGGAGGATAATACTCCGCGTTCTCCAAGGGCTCCGCCTGCATCCACGAACAAAGCGTAGCAACTCCGTTCCAACTGTCTTCAGGTCGATAGTTGCCTTGCTATAGGTCATTGATCTCGTGGCTTGTTACATAAGACAAGTTGAGGTGTCGAAATCGAGCATCAAAGCGGGACTTTAGCTGTTCGGCAGGGGTACAGCAATTCGAACGTTCCTGTCTGGGTAGGAGAGTGAAGTCTTGAGACCGTCCGTTTGGGACGATTAAGGGGATGGATGATGCGCATCATCATTGCAGACATTAAAGGCAGAGAAGGATACCTGACAAAGGACACAGTTGTCGGTGGCTATGGAGCGAGGTTGATTCCATTCTCCAAGGTCACCGCTGTTTACAGTTATGTCAAGAGCGCCGTTCTTACCCTTCCCAGCGTACAAATGGCTTATCTGGCGGCGATTGCAGCACGCCGGGGACACGAAGTCGTGTACACACGGGGTAAACAAGTGGAAGGGGACGTGGCTTTGGTGTTGTCCTCATTGGTGGACTATCGTTCGGAGATAGCCTGGGCCGATATAGCTAGACAGCGCGGTATTCGCGTGGGGTTCGTAGGATTGGCAGCCTCCAAGATGTCCCATCTCTTTGCTGAGCATGCTGACTTCCTCATTCAGGGAGAACCGGAGTCGGCCATGTTACAGTTGGCAGCTGGAAAGAGACTTGAAGGAATGGTTGAGAGTCCTGCATTGCCAGATTTAGACGTCCTGCCCTTTCCTCGTTGGGATTTACTCAATGACCGCCGTAACTCTTGGTATGGTTTTGGTAAACGTTGGGGAGGAAACGGGTTTCCAGTCATGGCTAGCCGCAGTTGCCCGGAATTCTGTACCTATTGCCCTCACCGCATCCTGGCTGCGTATAGGGCTCGCAAGGTAAAGAACATTGTTGACGAGATCGAGTGGCTCTGCGACCGTTATTCCTTCCCTTATGTGAGCTTCAGGGATCCGCTATTCACCGAGAAACGGGACCGCTGCCTGGAACTTTGTGATGAGATTCAAGCCCGGGGACTTAACATCCAGTTTGAATTCGAAACGCGCTTGGACCGATTGGACGAGGAGTTAGTGGAAAAGCTCCATAGAGTGGGATTGCGAGCCATTACTTTTGGGGTGGAATCTGTGTCACCGGAGACCCTGCGCAAAGTCGGACGGCGACCCATTCCCGAGGCTCAGCAACGCGCCATTATCGACAGCTGCAACCGGCACGGCATTGGGACAGTTGGCTTTTACGTTCTGGGCTTCCTG
>DATKMG010000598.1:0-4757 GCA_035541995.1 Terriglobia bacterium | reverse complement strand
GTTAGCGAATGTGGGAGCCGCTGTCCCCAGCGGCGACTCTTACGCCAAGAATATCGCCGCCCAGAGGGCGGCTCCCACCTTGAAGTCCGCATTTTCATAGAAGGGGCGCCACTTAACATGAAAATGCTGGAAAGCGGAACGAGGGCGTCCCGGTTCCAGTGGGATGATAGGGGTAGGAAGAGCCGATTGAATTCGGCCCCTCCCCCTTCCTGCGCTCCCTTCGCTCCCTCTCCCTTACGAGAGTTCTTCGCTACTCTGGGCGCCCTGACTCCTGTCGGCCCGGCTCTTCGGCACCCGTCCCCGGGCCGCATGAACACCGGTCCTCTCACCGACAGGTCTCCCTGAGTCACGGGTCTGACCTTCCGATCCCTCCGTCTCCAACCACCCCCAGGCCCTGGACGTCGATTTCGCACGCTCCCCCTCATCTCGTCCAGTTCCCCTCCTGCCGTGGGTCTAGGCCTCACCATTGTCTCGCCGGCTCGCCGACTCTGGAAGGCCGAATCGAGTTCGTTATCCTACGGATGGATCGTTCACCTCCTGCAGCTCCCCACCTCGCCTCACGGCGACGCAGTAGCAGTTGGTTACAGGCCGGAGAGGCAGACAAAAACCATCGGCCTCGCGGAGTTCGGCCCTCCAAAAACCCCATTTTCAGAGGAGTGCCGCATGACCTCTTCAAGCTCACCACCGTGGATGTACGCGATTCCCTCTTTGAACGGGCCAAGGGGTTGTCTCAGTTCCGGGCTGGACGGTCCTCTCGACAAAGGGACAACCCCCTGGCAGCTAACGCTGCCTTTCCCTTTACTGAGGGGGAATTTCCGACCTGAACGAACGTCCCTCCAGCGCCTCAAGAGGGGCGCTAATCTGCCTGATTCCAGCCTTACGTCCTTAAATCAATGTGACTTATCTTTTGATAAGAGACTGAACGCAAATGCCGATAAAAGCCTTAGTCAGCGGCACGTCTGCGCGGATTGAGAAGAAGGAGGCGAGCAAGGCAGATAGAGTTTCTCGATCTGAGCCTGTTGCAATTGCGAGTCGGATGTAACCACACGGGATGATTTTCGAAATGTCGATCAACTCAGGCATTTGAGAGAGCAACAGATCCCTATGAAATTCAGAGGCTACGTTCGCAATGAAAGTACCGAGAGATACAACGGCTAACTCAGTGGCGAATTCGTATTCAACTGTTCTTCAGGCACCCATCTGTTCAGTTCGGGACCTGGCGCACCAGATCGCCAGGGTGCCATTGGATTACTTGACAACCAGTTTCCTCTTCTTGGCGTTGCCGTACTTGGCCCGTTTACGGGGAATTCCTCTGAACTATGACTGGAAAGGCTTCTATATTCCCTATTTGATTGGGGTCGCTCTGCACTCAATTGGATTTGCAGCAATCCTCCATTGCATTCAATACGGCTTCAAATCCCCCATGAAATATGTTCTGACCCCATTCCTGAAGAGAAAAGGAAGACTCCTTTTTCTGATACTTCTCTTTGTCGAATCGCTTTGGGTGCTTGGACTTTGGAAATCTCTGGTCATTTTCTTGGATTTCTTAACCGTGCTTGGTTACCTCGAATATCTCAAGGTTGATAGGAAAAGCCCTGTATCCTCAACTCTCATTCCTCTCATCCCTGTCGCTTACTTTTCGCTCGGGTTCATCTTGATCGCATCTTACAACGTTCTTATCGGATCTGCCCGCTACTTTGCTAGTTACGATGGCTTCTTCGATGCCGTCGACAGGTTACTGTTGGGTGGTTGGAGCTTGGTGGATCTTTTTGGTTTTCTCAATTCCCATCTTCCTCTAGTCGCGTTCAAAGTACTCGAAAAAATCTACTTTTTCATGTTTGCGCAGCTCGGCGCGACGATGATCCTCCTGACGATCTACGATGGGCCAAAGCGGGCCCTGAGATTTGTGGGCACTCTGACTCTTGCCTACCAGACAGCCACGCTCATTTACTTCGTTCTCCCAAGTTTGGGCCCCTTCTTTCTTGCCCATGCCAAATCTCACTCCTTATCCCCAAACCTTGTAACAACACAGATTCAAGTCGGTCTCATCAATAAACTCAACGCACTCTGGAGCTCCAAGACTCAGACCAACATTGGGCTCGACTTTTATATTGCATTCCCCTGCATGCACCTGGCACAACCCCTGATCGTGCTTTGGTTCCTGAAGTCTATGAAATCCGTGGTCAGGTTCCTGGTTGCCTATGACACGCTCATGGTGTTTGCCATTGTCTTTCTACAATGGCATTACCTGGCAGACCTCTTTGGTGGCTTGGCTGTAGCCGCTGCGGCTTTGATCGTCCATATCCGCTATTCACGAGTATCCTCAGATAGCTACGATAAATTCTTACATCAAACGCATGATTGACTGGATTGCAGATAAAGGGCATCTCCGGATCGGAAATTTGGACCGGGAGGCCATCCCGCGGTGGTACCAGGTCTCCTTAGGATGGAAAGCAGCTCCCTTCATAGTACTGATGGCTTGTTACTCGCTGCTCACTTGGCACGTTTACAAAAAGGTCCAACCCGGGAACAGCGATTTCATCATATATTACACGGCCGCCCGCCTAACCTCAGCCGGTGAGGTCCACTCACTGTACGATTTCAAAATTCAAGAGAAATATCAGAGGAAGATCCTGCGAGAAATCGACTCCCCCATCACATTTCAGGACGGACTTCTTCCTTACAACCACCCACCTTTTGAAATACTCTGGTTTCTTCCCATTGCCGGGCTTACATATCGAATCGCCTTCCTGGTCTGGTCGCTGGTAAACCTGGGCTGCTTTTTGACAGGCGTTTTTGTTCTCCTGCGATCGTGCAAGGGAGAAGGTTTCCACCGATACAGGGAGACCTTTATGGGTACCATGGCATTCTTGCCTGTGCTCGTGACCCTGCTACAGGGCCAAGATACCGCCATGGTTTTCCTTTTTCTCTGCCTAGCGTTCCGTGGCTTAAAGAACAATCAAGACTATCGGGCGGGGATGTGGATTTCCCTTTGCCTCCAGCGCTTTCAATTCCTTCCAACCATTCTGCTCTTATTGCTCTGCAAGAAGCGCTCGAAGGCTCTGGTTGGATTTGCCGCCGGGCTATTGAGCTTGGGGCTCATATCGTTGGCTCTCCTGGGCATTTCCGGCCTGGCTGGGTATATGGGCTTGATCCGCGAAATGGTCCACTGGATAGACAGATACGGAATCTCCCCGGCTCAAATGCATTGCCTGAGGGGGCAGTCTCTGGCCCTATGGCAGCATCAGTTTCCAACGCTAGCCACGGTCGTCACCTTAACCGCTACCTTCGGGCTGGTGGCCATACTCCTGAGGGCCTGGAAGGGTGAGTGGGATGTTCGAGATCCTGACTTTGATCTCAAGTTCGCGTTCCTTGTCCTCGTTAGTGTGTTAGTGAGCCCCCACGTGAATTTCCATGATCTTTCCCTCCTGATCCTGCCAGGAGTACTGATTGACGCATACCTGCGACACAACCCATTGGTCACAAATGTTGATCGCTGGCTGGCTCGATTAGTTTATTGGGTGGCGTTCCCTTTGATGTTGGCGACGCGTCCGCTTTCATTGGTGCTTCCGGTCAAGGTTGATGTCATCGGCCTCTTAGCCGTGGCAATGATTCTATACTTGAAAATTCGGCAGTTCTCGGACTTGAGGAGAGAAGTCCAAAGCACTCCACTAACAAAGCCCCTATGAAGTTGTGATTCAAAGCACGAAGTCATCCAAGAGATCCGCCTCGTATGTGTGAGCCCCTTATGTTTAATCCAACCAAAGTCAGGATGCACCTTTACATAATAGCCTTGATGGTTCTGGCATTCGCCATTCGAGTTCATGGGCTTGGGAAGCTCAGCCTATGGTTGGATGAGGGAATTACCTCGTATAAAATGGGCTTTACCTGTCGGGAGCTATTTACTTACACAGAAGTTGATAACGTTCCGCCACTCTATTACGCAATTTTACATCTATTCCGAGCCTGGATTCACACCGACACGGCATTGCGGTTTCCTTCCGTTATATATGGCACACTGACTTTACCTGTACTCTTCTTCATCTGCCGTAGGCTTTTTGATGTCAGGACCGCCCTCCTGAGCGGCTTTCTTTTTTCACTGTCTACCTTTCACGTTTGGTTTTCACAGGAAGCGAGATCCTACAGCCTCTATACACTCTGCTATGCGCTGACTTTGTTTTTCCTGGTCCGCTGGGATCAAGATCCCAAATCACTTAAGGACCTGAGCGGATACCTGGTCTGTTCAGTCCTCATGCTCTACTGTCACTCTACGGCCCTGTTCTATTGGGTCACCAACCAGGTGATTTTCATATGGTTGCAGAAGCATTATAACCAGAGAAAGGTCTGGACCTGGGTTCTTGGGCAAGGGGCCGTGCTACTGATGTTCGTTCCCTGGGTGCCTTCGTTTGTGAGTCAGGCCCGGAATTTCAACCATGCAATAAATCTCGGTGCTTTGGATTATTCCGCCGTTATCGAAGTCCTTCTGATATTGACATCATTTCTCCCTCTTTATCCACATGAAGTCTCGCGAATCCTGGGATTGTCCATTGATCCTGTGGATCTTCTCAATCTCACTTGGGTTGTTGCATTTCTCGGGGCGGTTTGTCTGTCGCTCATAAGATTGGACAGGAAATGGGTACGTTCATACGGCACCGCCTTGCTTCTCGTGACATTTCCACTCCTCAGCGTGACATTCTTTAGCGTTTCGATCTGCAATATCTTTTTTGATCGTTTGTTTCTTCCTTCGACTCTCGGAG
>DATKMG010000597.1:0-3994 GCA_035541995.1 Terriglobia bacterium | reverse complement strand
GTGATCGGTGCTGCGATGGCTAGTTTTTACAAAGATGTTGGGATGTGGCCCACCAAGAGTGCCCCCGCAGCCTATAACTTGATCCTCGTGGTCGGCGATGGGAATACCCCTACCAACGCCGGAGCGGGGACTGCTAACTGGGTACTTGCCCCTGCAGCGGCGAATGCTGACCTCCTGGCCTATCACCTCGTTAGCAATCAACCCAAAAACGCGGGTGCCAATGCCTACCCGATAGTGGGAGAGATTTCATGGAAGGGACCGTACCAGAATAGCCTTCCGGCCGATCCCTGGGGTAACCGTTACGCGGTCAATGTTGGCAATTTTGCTGGGGCCAATGCGGTGTGGGTGCTGTCTGCCGGACCGGATGGCATCATCCAAACTCCCTTTGCCCAGGCCATTCCAGCCAACGGGGTACTGACTACAACCGGTGACGATATTGGATACCGGATGAAGTAAGACTGACCATCAATGGTTCAAACCACGGATACGATCCGCAAGAAGGGATTTCTCGGTGAGCAGTTGGTGGGGAAGGGATTGATTTCGCCCCCCCAACTCGCCATTGCGCTCCAGCAGCAAAAGAGAACGGGCGAGCTGTTGGGGGAGATCCTCATCAAGCTGGGTTTTGTGTCTCCAGAGTCGTTGTCAGTGGCTCTGGCCGATCAATTCGGCACCGAACACATTGACTTGGATCGACTGGAAGTCTCGGCCGAATGTCTCGCCACAGTGCCTGAGAAAATGGCACGAAGTCGCAAGATCCTGCCGGTCAACCTCGAGAACGGTGTGCTGACTCTAGCACTGGCCAACATCTACGACGTAGTCACCATTTCAGAGATTGAAAGCCAAAACAATGTCATGGTTCGAGCAGTGTCCTCCTCTGAGGATGCCATCCACCGAGCCATTATTAGACTCTACAAGCATCCGAAGTCCATGACGGAGGAGATTGATGAGTTCATCCGCCTCGCCAGCCAGGACCTGCCTGATGGCGAGACGGCGGCGGCTGCCGAGGAGCCTCCGATTATCCGCTTGGTCGACACGTTGTTGTTGAACTGCATCCAGAAGGGGGCAACCGACTTGCATATCGAGCCGGAAAAACCCCTGGTCCGCACCCGATATCGAATCGATGGCATCCTGGTATTGGGGAACTCACTCCCGCGAAAGATTTTTTCAGCGGTTACCGCTCGCCTTAAAATCATGGCTGGAGTCAACATCGCTGAAACACGTTTGCCCCAGGATGGGCGTATCTCCTTCACCACCGAAAAACGAACCGTGGACATTCGGGCTTCCTTCTTCCCGGCCATCTTTGGGGAGAACATCGTCCTGCGTTTTCTGGATAAGAGCAAACTCATTGCGGGATTGGATCAGCTCGGATTCACCGAGCACAATCTGGCAGACCTGCACAAAGCGCTGGTTCGACCCTACGGAATGATACTGGCCACAGGCCCGACGGGATCTGGAAAGACCACTACTCTCTACTGTGCTCTCAATTTCATCAACTCGCTAGAGAAGAACATCATGACCCTCGAGGATCCGGTGGAATATGAGATTCCCTTAATCCGTCAGGCTCAAATCAATATCAAAGCCGGGCTCACCTTCGCTTCAGGGCTGCGATCCTTTTTCCGACAGGATCCCGACGTGATTCTAGTGGGCGAAATCCGCGATAGTGAGACTGCGGAAATGTCTTTGCGGGCGGCGCTAACGGGCCATCTGGTCTTATCGACCATGCATACCAATAACGCGGCTGGCGCCATTCCACGGCTCGTTGAAATGGGGCAATCGCCTCACATCCTTGCTTCGACTTTGATTCTGGTGGTGGCGCAACGCCTCTTCCGTAAAATTTGCCCAACTTGCAAGCAATCGTACATGCCGGACGACTGGCTCTTGGAGAAACTTCACCTCCCTCCTGTCGGGGCTCAAGCCTATTACCGCGGGCGGGGTTGCCCGGAATGCAACAACAGTGGATACCGCGGACGGGGCGCCCTCTATGAAGTGTTGAAAGTCACCCCGGAAGTGCAAACCCTGATCGTGAATCGGGCACCTACGCGGGATATTATGCAGGTGGCACAGGACCAAGGGATGGTCACGCTTTACCATGACGCCATGGGAAAAGTGCTGGCAGGTCTGACAACCCTTGAGGAGGCTATCAAGGTGACTCAAGAGGAATTCTGACATGCCAGTCTTCGAATACCGGGCTCGGGCAGACAATGGCACCAACCAGTACGGGACTGCCGTTGCTTCCAACGAAGACGCTCTTTACGCCACATTGCGTCAGCAGGATTTGTTTCTCCTGAATGCCAAGGAGTACAGACAGGGCACTGTCCGTCCTGAGACCTTCAAGCTTCCGAACAGGGAACTGCTGGGGTTCACTATCCACCTGGCTGCTTTCCTGGAGGCGGGTATTCCACTTCTGGAAGCACTCCAGTCGCTGGCTCGAGAAAATCCAAACACGAAATCTCGCGCCTTTGTCGAAGACCTGATCGCTCGAATTTCCTCGGGGTCCACTCTGTCGGAAGCACTTCGGCTGTACCCTAAGGTTTTTGACGAGCATTATTTTCAAATGGTCAGAGCCGGAGAGACGACGGGACAATTGGACGAGCGCCTACTGGAATTGGTGGCTCACCTGGAATGGAAAAAGGAGATCGCGGCCCAAGTCAAACAGAGCAGCACATATCCCATTGTTCTCTTGACCTTAATTGGAGGTGTGGCGGTTCTCCTGATGACCTACACGCTTCCCAAATTCGTAGTACTCCTCCAACAGTTAAATGTCGCCCTCCCTCTTCCGACTAGGATCGTCATTGAAGCAACCAGGGCCTTTAACCATTACTGGTATGTGCTGTTCTCCCTGATCGTATTCCTGGTCCTGGGTTGGGTGCTCCTGGGCAAGACTGCTCAAGGGCGTTTCTGGATCGATCGCTTTAAGCTAGCCATTCCGCTGTTGGGGGACCTGCAGCGGAAAATTGCCATGTCTTATTTTGCTCACCACCTGAGCATTCTAAACACCGCAGGTATCGATGCGTTGAGTGCACTGAATATCGTCGAGGGTCTGGTCGGTAATCTAGTCATTGCCGATGCGGTTAAGACCATTCGCCAGGGGGTCGAAGTTGGTGAGTCAATAACCCGTCGGATGAGGCATTCAGGAGAGTTTCCCCCTTTTGTCGTGCAAATGCTGGCTGCGGGTGAGGAGACGGGGAACCTTGAAAAGACGCTGAAGAAAGTCTCCCAATATTATGACCGTGAGGTCCCAGCCTCAATCAGGCAAATCTTCACCATCCTTGAGCCCCTGATCCTGGTGGTAATGGGTGGGTTGGTTTTGTTTCTTGCGTTGGCGATTCTGTTGCCGATCTATAGGTTCGGAGCCTCCATCAACAAATAGGGTATGAAGACAAACCAGAAAACAGCCCCTCTACGAAGAACTAACAGGCCTCCAGGACGAGAGGGCTTCACATTGATCGAAGTCATTGTGGTCATTGCCGTCATGGCCATCCTGGCTGGCGCGTTGGTTCCACTGGCAAGTCGCAGCATCAACAGCTCGCGCGAGGACACCACGCGGCAGCGCGAACAGCTGATCTACCAGGCTATCATGGGTGCAGACGGAGAACAGGGAGGCGGATTTCTTTCCGACGTGGGGCGGTTGCCTGCTTCATTGACGGAACTGTCTACCAGGGGTGCGTTGCCTCTTTACAACACCGCTAATGTAGGTGCAGTTGGCATGGGATGGCGGGGGCCCTACCTCACGGATGGACTGGATGCAACAGGCCGGCCCGTGGATGCCTGGGGTACTCCTTTTGATTATGGGGTCGTGGGGCTTGGTGTTATTCGTAGCGCCGGGGCGGATCACGCAATGGGGACGGCAGATGACTTGATCTACCCCTCTAATCCTTTGACCAATAACGATTTGACCACGACGTTAAACATCTCAATCAAGGTGCTTGACAATAGCTCTGCCCCTCCGGTCTACGTCGATAATCCCGCCGTTCAGAGCACAGTCATCTACCTG
>DATKMG010000596.1:0-10122 GCA_035541995.1 Terriglobia bacterium | reverse complement strand
AATCCATTCTCGATCGGACCCGTCAGACGTTTGGTCATTTCTGGAAATTCTGAATTGCAAGAGGAGACATAAACCCTTACAATCCTTTCGGCACCATGGAAGAGCTGGTGGTCTTCCTTTGCGGCGTTGCCACCTCCCCCCAACAGTGTGCCACCTTCGGGAGTCATCTCACATTTCTCAAGGAATACTCCGCAATCATCAGGATTCAATAAACTATGGACCGACGATCTTTTAATAAGGCCCTTTCGTTGACGGGCCTGGGCACACTTTTGAGTGCTGCTTCCGCGTCGAGCGAAACGCTCGGGCGCAGGTCTTTCCTGTTCCCTCAATCAGACACAGGCAGAAAACCGCTGAGCCTCATTAAGCACGATTGGCAGTGCTACCGGATAGGCGGAAAGCCTGTTTATCTTTGCTCAGGGGAATTTCATTATTTCCGCGTCCCCAAACTGGAGTGGCGAAAACGGATGGAGCTGCTCAAACAGGCTGGCGGCAATTGCGTTGCCACCTACATCCCTTGGCTCATCCACGAACCCAGTGAAGGCAATATCCAGTTTGGCGGGAAAGAAGGCGTTCGCGACCTGGAGAGTTTTCTCGAGACCGCACATGAGGCCGGCCTCTATGTCATCGCCCGGCCCGGCCCTTACCAGTACTCGGAACTGCAGTATGACGGGTTGCCTGGGTGGTTGTGCCAGAATTACCCGGAACTCCGAGCTCAGTCTATTGATGGACAACCGTTTCGTGTTGCTTCCGTTTCATATGTCCACCCCCTCTTCCTCGAAAAAGTTCGAAAGTGGTTCAGTTATGTCTGTCCTATCATTTCCAAATACACGGTTACCCGCGGGGGACCCATCGCCTATGTGCAGCTCGATAATGAGATGACAGGGGTACATATCTGGAACAACAGCCTTGACTACAATTCCGTCTCGATGGGTTTTGGCAAGATTGACGGAAGATTTCCACATTTTCTGCGAGAACGCTACAGTACAATCGGCCAACTGAACCGGCATTATGAAGCCAATTTCAGCTCTTTTGAGGCCGTTAGACCGATTGCACCCGCTACCACAGCCAAAGTGCCGGAAATTCGACGAATGAAGGACTATTTCGATTTCTACCTCGGTACCATTGCTGAATACGCTCAAATCTTGTCGGCCCTGATTCGAGAACACGGGATCGATACTCCCCTTATACACAACTCCGCCAGTCCTAATATGAACGCATATTTCGTGGAAACGGCTAAGGCGCTTGGCGACTCCTTCATTCTCGGTTCGGACCACTATTACAATCTGGATCAGAACTGGCCTCAAAACAACCCCACTCCCCAGTATGCGCTCAATGTCTTCTATTCATTGGAAATGTTGAGGTTGATGGGGTTCCCTTCAACAGTCTTCGAACTGCCTTCGGGAAGCCTCTCAGACTGGCCGCCAATCACGCCGGAAGACAGCAAAGCGTGTTACTGGACGAATCTGGCCTATGGGATGAAAGGAAGCAACTACTACATATTTACAGGGGGGCCAAACCCGCAGGGGGCCGGCAGCACGACCGACATCTATGACTATGGAGCTCCTATCGGTGCTAATGGCGAAGTCCGCCCGTTGTACCAGGTCCAGAAGGATTTTGGCCTTTTTCTGAGAGACCAGGCGTGGCTGATGGAAGCCGAGCGTGAGTTCGACTGTCGCCTGGGTCTTGACTTCACAATGGCACGCGCTGATAACTACTGGAAAAACCGGGGAGCCTTTCTATTTTCAAGTACCGAAGCCTGGGATTTCTATCGCAAAGGAGTCCTGACCACGGCGCTCTGCAGCAGTCTCTCTCCCCTGCTTTGTGACTTGCGTTCCGATGATTGGGTGTCGGACACCGCAACGCCGGTTATTGTCGTTTCTTCTGCATCTATGAGTGCCGGAAAACAGGCCCGCATCGTCCGTTTTTTGAAGCAAGGTGGCAGTGTGCTGTTGCTGCCGGTCCTGCCTTCGGTTGATGATGATCTTAAGCCGTGCACTGTTCTCTCCGATTTCCTTGGCTCGCCGCTGTTGGTCTCTACGAAAAACGAATTTGTAAGGGTCACCGTCGATAATGTTGTCAACATATACAACAATGGCGAAGTTTTTCCAACCACGCGTCTTCCCCAAAGAGCTGAAGTGCTGGGTGTCGATGAAATCGGCAAGTCCCCTTTAGCTTGGAGGCTGAAGACCGATGGAGGAGGAACCCTGCTTTTCCTGGGATTTCGGTGGATCCATGCCAAACACGAACACGAACAGATGCTACGGGCTCTCATGAACCGCCTTGCAATCAAACAGAGGGTCAACTGCTCCAATTCGAGTGTCTGGACCTCCTTGAGAACCAAAGACTCCAAATCGATTCTGTTCCTTATGAACCTGTTTTCGTCTCCAATGGAGGCGGACGTCAGCTGCCTCCCGGCCTTTAAGAATGCCATGGTCAGTGCCGGGCGGCATCGTTTAGAGGCCATGACCGTAAAAGTGGTTGAGATTACTTGAGTGCGCGTTGAGGGTCAACCACTGAGTGTCCACAATTCTCAACCAGAAATAAGGCCAAACGGAAAAGGTGGGAGAAAACTCATTGTATTGATCGTTGCATTAGTGGGTTTGGCACTGTCACTGAAAGCGCGGGATACCGCCAAATCTGCTGAGACCAAACCTGCCGAATCACTACTGACTATCGACCAGATCCTTGAGTCACCAAGATTTCAGAAGCAAAACACGACCTCACGATCGACGACTCGAAGTTCGAAAAACCTGCTGCAACAAACTAATTCAGTCCACCCTAAATACTCTCCACGGGCAGTGTAGGGACAGGCCAATTCGTCTTGTTGAAACTCAACCAGGTCCGAACGGGCTGATTTTCTCATTGTTAGTTTGCAGGTCCCGGTTTGTTTGCATGGCTGTTCAGAGCCTCTCCATTGAAGGAGGTCCTGATCTGACTGCCATGTCTCAAAGGTTCGGGGGCCCGCTCTCGATCCAGTTCCTGGATCTTTACGACCCAACGGATCGGCTTGGACTGTGGCAGGTAGCACATCTTGTCATCACAGGCCTGATACTGCAGGTTACCATCGATGAATAGCTCGCCACCAGGATTAAGGGCATTGGTCAGAGCCGGCGGATTGGCCGTGATGGTCACATCCTGGACGAGCCGGATGATGCCTTCGTACACCGGTACAGTCTCCTTGATGGCAGGAAGAAAAAGACTGTGAGACGGCGGATAAGAAAGTGCGTGAAGCGTTACCGCGGCCGATGGTTTTAGAGTCAACTCGAGCGGCACGTAGCCCTGCGCGCCAGGCGCATAAAGGTGCACCTTGTCCTTGAGTTGAATCTCGACAAGCAGGCTAATTCGACTGCCGGGAGAACAAACCTCTGTGCTGGCAAAGTACTTAATGGAGAGATGCTCCTGCTCCAAGGTTGTCTGTTTCGTATTCAGAGCCGAGCCTAACTCGTGGACCAGGATTGTTCCAGTCGAATAACGGTCTCGAAAGTCCTCTTCGAAGTACTTAGCCCTGACTTTCCCTTTTTCATCTACGAGGTAACTGCCGGGGTAAGGAATCCCAAATGCCATTTGATCGGGAGGGATAGTACTGTTGAGGATCCCAAAGGCGCGAATGATCTTGGAATCGGGATCCGATAGCAATGGAATACTGATCTGACGTCGCTCGGCAAAGGCTTTCAAAATCTCTTGACTGTCGTAACTGATAGCGCAGACACCCAGTCCTTCCTTCCTCAGGATTTCTTTGTTTTTCTCCAACTCGACCAGTTGGGCTTTGCAGTAGGGTCACCAGTCGGCAGACCGATAGAAAACTATCAGGGCCCCGCGAGGGCCCCGAATGGTCTCGAATGTCTGCCTTCGGCCATCCTGATCAACAGCATAAAATGGCGGAATCGGTTGGCCTAAATCGGGTCCTGTAGAGATTTGTAGAGGAAGAGGAGCCGCCACAGCAGACTTCCAGAATCTGCCTGAGATTGCCAAAAAGATAAAAAGAAAGCCAACCCTGAAGTAGAGTCGTGACTCGACTATCTTGAAGTCCGAGATTTGCCTGTAATGCATACTGACCTCTCTCGATAGGGACACCATCAATCGAAGGTGATGCCGGCACCCACGGTGACCGGCCACTCTACACTCCCCTGACGAGGCCAGCCTGTGTGGCCACGTCCCATAGAGTGGAGACCTTAATGTCTTCGGAATACCAGCGCCACCCATCAAGGTTATTTCTTAAAGGGTCAAACGGCTTATTTGCGATGATAGCATGACGCGCAGGGTAGATTCCTGATAAAATCAAAATGTGAGACGAGTCGATGCGAGTTGCAGCACTCCGCCTCGAAACAGCGAGTACACGAATATTCATTTCCCCTGGTTGATTCCGTCGAGTATATAATTCTTGGTATCCTTGGTATTTCACGACTAACTAAATCCATTTAGGAAAGGACAGTCCGCCATGGTAGCCCAGGTCTTGAGATTCATCCGCCTGCCTATGTTCCTGCTGGTTGTTTATGCCATTGGCCGATTCAGTTTGGGGCTTGCTGGAGTTCCTTATGCCCCGCGGGGAAACGCCATGTTCTCGCTAGTCGGCTTAACGTTCGTCAGCAGCTTGTATTTTGGCGCTATGTCAGGGCGAGTGGCACGGTTGAACTGGGGGGGAACTGTGCTGGTAGGTCTTTTCATCGGGCTGTTTGCCCAAGTCCTCGTATTTGTCGCCACATATATCAGCTACGGTGCTCATTTGAACACGTACTTTGTGCACTGGGATGCCTTGAATGTACCGGAAGGAACTGTGGTGCCAATGAACCGGGCCATGATGGCACGATTGGGAGGACTGATTATCAACCCGATAATTGCCTCAATCGTTGCGCTCATCGGCCGCCTCTTGGCCTTCATGGCGCCTACACCGGCGAATTCATAAGCCTAGCGTATGCGCTCGCTGGGTGCACCCCCCTCCGATGAAAATAGTGGAGGGCCCCTGACCATCCGAGTCACGGTCCTTTTCAGGCGCATGAGGCGGGACGAGGGCGTCCCGCCTCCAGTGGTTTGGAGACGCCGCGCCCCCGCCGGCGCCGTTGAATACTGCATTTTCATGGAACGCTACTGCAAGCCAAATCGAGCAGAGCATGAAGGCCAAATCTTTTCTTTGGGACCTTCATGCTCGCCGCCCAGGAAGCCCAATTTAAGGGAGAGTGCCCCCTTGAAGTAGAGTGTTACTTCCTTGCGCTAAGCAGCACAACTTCCGGCCAGGCGTTAGCCATCTTTGGGCCTCCTGCCTGGATCAGTTCTTTCTCCGCCGCCGTCTTGGGCGTCTGCCTGCCGAATTGGTCAAATTCCGTCCACACCTGGCTCAGGAAATACTGAGTGCCATAGCGGTTGAATACCAGGTAGGGTCCTGTCTGCTTGCGTTTGCCGCTTTGGCCGAACGTAATCACGCTGGCCGCTGCCGAGCTGTCCGTCTTCTTGATCCAGAGAGTGTCCTTGTTGACTTTGTTTCCGGGGCGAATCTCGTACTCTCCTGCAGGCAACGTCTTCTGACCCACAACAAAGCTGAAGGGAACCTCCGCTTTGGCGAGCACAGTGACTGATTGCGCCAAGGCAGGCCAGGCAGTCACCAGGGATAACACGACCAATGCTACGATCATCCTTGAAGTTGAGTTTTTCATATCCACCTCCTTTTTTTGTTCTGTCCTTAAAGCGCAAAGGGAGAGAAAATGGTGTAATCGGACGCGCTTTTTTTGGGCCGTTCTATCTAAACTCCAATCGGTGCTATACTCGGTGCCGGGTGCCTAGGCCAAGTCCGATCAGGAAGTGTCTTATGGTGTCTTCTTCCCATGAAGTCACCCGGCTGTTGGAGGCTTGGAACCGTGGCGATCGTCAGGCTCTCGACCATGTGATCCCCTTCGTATACGAAGAACTGCGACGCCAGGCCCACCGTTACATCCTGCATGAGAACCCCGCCCACATTCTGCAAACCACAGCCTTGGTTCACGAAACCTACGTCCGGCTGGCCGGCGCCAAGGCCGCTGGCTGGGAAAATAGCGCGCATTTCTTTGCAATTTGCGCCGGCTTGATGCGGCAAATTCTGGTGGATTTTGCTCGTTCAGCCCGAAGTGAGAAGCGAGGTGGCCAGACCATTACGGTCCCGCTCATGGAAGACGTAGTTGGCACCGCGGGACCCAGCTTGGACGTGCTGGCGGTGGATGAGGCACTCCACGAATTCGCGGCTCTAGATCCACGCAAAGCAAAAATGATCGAGTTGCGTTTCTTCGGTGGCATGAGCGTAGAAGAGACGGCGCAGGCTCTTGAGGTTTCCCGGGAGACTGTTCTTCGCGACTGGCGCCTGGCCAAGGCCTGGTTGCTTAAACGACTCACGGGATAGGCGAGCTATCAGGAACCCGCCGGAAAGTCTTGATGTTGGTGCATGACTTTATTTAGGTGTCAGGTGTCAGGTGTGAGGTTCCAGGAGATAGGAAGGAGCCAGTGGAGATCTGGAAGGGCAAAAGGAACCGGGCATTCATTCCCCCTTAGAAAAAGGGCGAGGCGGTTGTCCCCTGGATTCCCCCTTAGAAAAGGGGGTTAGGGAGTTGTCCCTTTGGTCTCCTCCTCCAAATCCGAATACAAGGAAACGAGGTTGGGCGCTTCTCCAAGATTTTTATAAAAGTGGCCCATGACCTTTTCAGGTCACCACGGTCGATGAGAATTGAGGAGGGCCCAACTCCACAGGGACTTTGGTCGCGATGGGCGGCGGCAAACACCTGCGCGACCCTCCACCGAGTCTTGCTTTTTCATAAGAAGGTCATCTTCGGTTTATCTGGGAGGGTAGGCCGCTCCTAACGGAGCTAAAAAGTTTTTCAGATTCTCATTCTACAAACAGGACGCGCCTATGGCGTTGCACGATGACGAGGTGAAGGTTCGGTATCTACAGGCAGGACGCACCTACGGCGCTGCACGATGACGAGGCGAAGGTTCGGTATCTGCAGGCAGGACGCGCCGATGGCGCTCCACGATGACGAGGTCCGGTATCTACAAACAGATGGCCCATACGGCTCTAAAAATGCGCAGAAAATGAGAATCTTTTCAGCTCCCTCAGGTGCGACCTGATTGTAGAACTCAGGCCAGGAACCGAGAATCCTCTTCAGCACCGTAGGTGCGTCCTGTTTGTAGAAAGGAGAATTGAATGGAATTCCCGCTAGCTCCGCTAGGAGCGGCCTATTGGTCGATTCCGCGCAAACAACCTAGATTCCATGGGAGCGCCGTAGGAGCGACCTGTTGGTAGAACTCGGGCCAGGAACCAGGAATCCTTTTCAGCATCGTAGGTGCGCGATTCACGTAGCAGGAGTGCCGGAGGGACAACCCGCGGCAGCCCAAGCTGCCGACCCCCTTTTTCAAGGGGGAACAAAGCAGGGCAAGCCTTACCTCCTCAAAGGGGGAATTGCGGGAACAATGCCCTGTCACCTTTGGCGGCTTCCCTCTTTACTTAACGGAGAATCTCTGGGGAGACGCGAATCATCCCTGTTGCCGACCCCCAACAGTGTAACTCAACGGCAATTCATGTTTCTCTTCAACCTCCAACCATGCAGGCAGCCGATTGGCCTTGATTGTGACACTCCCATCCGATTCAACAACGTGATCCCAATTAATGTGAGGGCAGAGAGCTGAATTGCCTGGAGTCAATTGCTTCAGACCTGCCTTTCCATTTTTCGTCTGCATCGCAGTCTTAATTCTTAGGACCTCTCGAGTCATCTCCAATTCCGCCATGGTCAGGGTCGCCAGTTTCCAGGCCCTATATCCATTGGGAACGTAGTTCTTTCCTTCGCCTAAGTCCGAAGTAGAACTCTGGTACTGGCGGTATGCCTGGTCTGGATCGAAACTGCAGAAGTCTGCGGATTGCAGGTCTTTTAACCCTGCCACCATTGCCGTGAGATCCTGGAGGGCCCACAAGTGAAACAAAGGTCCACCGAAATAGCCCAAGTAATGACCATACCATTCGACACCCGCACTCCCGGATAGAATCCTCCCTTCGTGATTTTTGAACGCCTGGAAGACCGTCACTGAATCCCATTTCAGGGAATTCAGGACCGAACTTCGGAGGTCAAGAGTCATTTTGGTTTGCCAATCGTCAGAGGCAGCCGCCGTTTTCCGCAAGACACCTGCCTCCACTTTGACGAGAGCCAGACCGATGACCTGGCTGATCAACTCGGGACGGTTCAAAATAGACCGACTGATCTGCCACGAGGCGTTCATTGCGTCCTGGGCCTTACTGTTCTCACCTCGACTCAACATGTCGAATGCATCCAGGGCAATGATGTCCTGGAGTTGTCGAAAATACTTCAGGTTAGGAATAGGGGCACTTAACCGCCTTGCATAGTCAGTCTCCCATTGAGGCGTGGGTGCGTTGCTCAACAAATGATAGAGTGCTTTCAAGTCGGCTGAGTGCTTTTGGAGGTAACTCGTGATCTCCCCCGGAACCGGATCGAGAGAGTCGCTCGGCCTGCGGATTTGCTGATCCAAGTAGCGGCTCGCCAGCAGGCTGTTGAAAGGCTCAGTCTGGCTGGGTAGGGACTCAGGCATTACCGCGGTGGGCATAGCAGCTTGCCTCAACTGCAATTGGCGAACGATTCTCTCCAGCTCCCGGGCCGTTTGGTTAGACTCTGTTCGGGGGTATTGTTTCAGGAGTGACTCGAATTGCAGGTCCGGTGTGCTGCCAGTGGCCTGCTCCCAGGCCTTGACGACCGAGGGTTCCTTGTACCGCGCGTAGATCGAAGTACTTATCCAACCTGCAAGAAAAACTACCACTGCCCCCGCCACCACCCAGGAGAGGCACTTCAAGAACACCCTGAAAACATGGCGAATATCCCAAGTGAAATCGTCGGCTAGAACTTTCACGAAATTTCTCCTTTCCAGATGTTCAGCCGGTGCTGTAACCGCAAAGTCGAAGAGCGTTTCTGCCCAGAACCTGGCCAGACCTCTTCTTGATCTCCCCCGCGCCACCTCACGGCACCGGTCCCGGAAGGTCTGAAGCATCTCACCGCCGAACTTCAGCCGAAACTCCTCGGGATAAAGAGAGATTAGCCGTCGGAAGATTCTCTCCGAGGTACGCAGTTGCCAGTCTTGATTATGCATTTGAGGCCTCGAAGATTCATCCTACAAAACTTCGGGCAGGGTTTGGGCAGGCATGATCCCGGAAGAAAGCTTGCCACTGCCTAATAAGCGCTTGCCCTGGGCGATGCCGACCAAATGGCGCAGCCTCCGGGATTCGGCCACTGCCACCCTTTGACCGAAGTCGGTAAGCCGGTAGTAGCGCCGGCGTTCGTCGTCCAACTCGGGATCGGGCCGTTCTTCAGCTTCTTCGATTAAACCTTGTTCGAGCATCCGCTTGATCGAACCATAGAGCGTTCCAGGTCCCATGCGCATTTGGCCGTCGGTCCGATCCGATACTTCACGCATAATGCCGTAGCCATGTTTGTCGCCATCGGCTAAGGCCAACAGGATGTGAAAAACTGCCGGCGTCAAGGGCAGCATCTTCTCCGGTTCCTTCTTGGTTTTTATGATCACCTCCGACCTCCAATCGACTCGATGCATCGTGCTTTGATATATCCATAACAGATATATTAGCTACGGATATATTCAATGTCAAGGGATTTTTCAGAATTATTCACCACCAAGGCGCCAAGGCACAAAGAACAAGCCCCGTGATTCTTGTTCGTCAAGAGTTGCATGGAGTCTCGCCTAAGGTTGTTCATCTAGTCCAAAAATGACTGGCTGGAGGGAGGACACCTGGTGAGATTTGCAGAACATAGTGACCTCTCCTTTGCCACCCCGGGCGGGTTGGGAATTATTGGGAGGATGAGAATCCAGGGGTGACGCGAAAAGCGCGTCACCCCTGGCTATTTTCCATTGTCCCTTCGGGACAAGGATTACTCACTATATTCTGCGAATCTCAATAAGAACCTTGGTAGTTTCAGATAATTTGGTCTTCCTTGGCGCCCTGGTGTCTTTGTGGTGGTTGCATTACTTTAGAGCCTGATCATTCCCTGCACAAAAAAAGCCCCTGCGAAGTTATCACTCCGCAGGGGCTAGATTGAGGAATCACCACGGATAGCCGAGAGCCAGCCACCCGGAGTGAGGGCCACTTTC
>DATKMG010000595.1:0-2465 GCA_035541995.1 Terriglobia bacterium | reverse complement strand
TCATCAGCACAAACAATGGAATCCAGCTCCAGCGCACGATCTTCATACAAAGTTTCCTTTCGAACAAAGCTTTCGACGAATGCAACAAGGTTGAGACTAGCGATCGCTTTCGAGCAACGCGGAAAGAAGAGTCTACGTTGTAAACCTACCAATATGCCATAACGCTGTGAAATTCGTGTTAATTCAGTGTTAACTTTGCGAGAAATGGTATCCCGTCCGATCCCGAAGAAAGGATCGCCCGGAGCAGCTTTTGCCGGTTTCTTCGATAAGGATGCCCGAAGATCTTTTTAGGTCAGCTCGCTAGGTTAAAATGACAGGAGTAGCCACGGCGAGCGCTTCGAGTGAGCAGCGGGAATTTTCGTGGATTCAGGAAGCCCACACCTTCTTGAAGAAAGCGGTCGGCGTGGCTGCCAAAATATGCATTTTCATAAAAGTGCCCCATGACCTGTTTCAGGTCACCACTGCCGATGAAAATGACTGATGGGTTTGGAGTTCAACCTTTAGGTTGTCCTTGCTTCAGGCATGCCAAAGCATGAACTCCGAACTTATTTTCATGAGAGTTGCAGGATTTGAAACCGACGCCTTCAATCTGACCTTAAGGAGGGGCCGGGGAACCTCAGGGAGGCGCCCCGGCTAAGGGATGGAAATTCTACATCTTTCTAACCAAAGCCAGCTAGATCATAAATGGCGCGGATTAACAAGCTGTTTCATCAGCGTTAATAAGCAGTGAATTCATGGAGCTGCCTTCAAATTCTCCTATTTGCCTGGGCCCACAGAGCCTCAAGGTCCGCGGCTGCATTAACCCCCTTCTGTGGTAAACTAGATGACCTGAAGTTGCACCCTGGAAGGCACTTTACGAAACCGATTCGTCTATGGCAATGATCGTACGCAGCCGTCTTTTCCATAAGATTCTCCTGTCCTACGTGGTGCTTCTCCTGGCAGTTCTGCTCATTTTGGACATCTTCATGGCCCGTAGTATCCACCAGGAATATGTCACCCAAGAGCAGTTTCGTTTGGAAACTGCGGCACGCATTCTTTCGACGAGTTTGCCGACGGACTTGTCCAGAGAGGCCCAGTCTTGGGCTAAGCGTTTGGGCGACCTGACCCGCCTCCGGATTACCTTGATCTCGTCTAGCGGCAAGGTTCTGGCGGAGAATCAATCGGATCCTTCCCAGATGAACGACCATTCTAACCGACCGGAAATCCGGCAGGCCTTGCAGAATGGAATTGGCCAAAGCACGCGGTATAGCCGGACTCTGGGGAAGAATCTCCTCTACCTAGCCTACCGAATTCAGAGACCCGGCGAGACTGATTTGCTACTCAGATTGGCTCTCCCTTTGCAGGAAGTCTCGGATGATTTTCGGTCTGCCCAACATGTCCTCTTCCTGATCTCCTTTTTCGCGTTTCTCCTTGCACTGGCCCTCGGGTATTTCCTTACCGGATCACTCGTCGGTCGCATCGAGAACATCAAGGAATTTTCCAGCGACATGGCCCAAGGCAATCTGGGGGCTCGGATTCGAGAGGAAACGCCTGACGAGTTGGGCAGTCTGGCGCGCTCTCTAAACAAGACGGCCGACCAAATGCAGCGATACATCACCGAACTGGAGGGAGAACAGAACCGTATGCGGGCCATCCTGGAAAGCATGCAAGCCGGGGTCTTGGCTACCGATTCCGAAGGACGGCTCACTTTAATCAATAGCGCTCTGGCCAAGATCCTCGCGATTGATCCTGAAACGAACCTAAACCTGAAAGTGCTGGAGGTTGTCCGTAATGTCGAACTAAAGAACATCCTCGATCGGGTACTGAATGAACAGATTCAGGTCACTTCGACGGTGCAAATGATGCTGGTCCCCCCACGGGTGTTTGAAGTCGTGGCGGTGCCGCTTCAGGAGGGATCAGCCCGTCCGCGGGGTGCCGTTGCCGTTCTCCACGATATGACCAAGCTGCAACACCTGGAGAATATCCGGAAAGATTTTGTCGCAAATGTCTCACATGAATTGCGAACACCACTAACCTCGATTCGCGGATTTGCAGAAACACTTCTGGAAGGCGCCCTGGAAGACAAGAAAAACAACCGTCGCTTCGTAGAGATTATCCGGAGCCACGCCGTTCAGCTCTCCAACCTTACGATGGATCTACTGAGTCTGGCGGCGTTAGAGTGGTCTGAAACGGGCGGTTTGAAGTTGGCCACCCTTGAGCTGAAGCCACTGCTGGAAGAGGTAATCGAAGAAATGAGGCCGTTAGCCACGGCCAAAAACCAGACTCTGAAAGTGCGGATCGTTGACGGCTTGTCGCCCGTCAAAGGGGACCCCGAAAAGTTGAGACAGGTCTTCTTGAACCTTCTGGACAATGCTATCAAGTTTACTCCTGAAGGGGGCTGCATTCTGCTGGAGGCACTCCAGCCTGAGGCAAAGGTAATTCTGGAAGTCCACATAAAGGACAACGGTCCCGGGATCCCTTCCACC
>DATKMG010000594.1:0-11055 GCA_035541995.1 Terriglobia bacterium | reverse complement strand
CGTCAACACATTGTGAACTGATTAGTAACTGTTTCTTGTGAGGCTGCACGTAGTTCTTTTAGTATTTAGGTCTATCGAGATGAAACAAGTTTCCAAGAAATGAACACATTGCAGAAGGCTGAAAAGCTCTTGTCCGTGATGACACGGGCCGAGAAGGCGCAACTGCTTCAATGGGTGGTGCGGGATTTGGCTGATGCATTTCCCTGCTAATCCGTTGTTCATGCAAGTGCTCTTTATGTTTTTCCCCTACTGCCCTGGACTTCACGATAGAGTTCATATTAAAATAACTCTAGGTAGTTTAAGATAGTTGACCTGCAAATCCCGAGGAATGAAAGGCCGAAACAAGAGGATAAAAAGCATGGTAGAAGTAAAAAAGAATTATATAGTCGATGAACGGGATCGAAAGATCGCGGTACAGATCGATATAAAAGCTTTTGAGAAGATAGAAGAAATACTTGAGAATTATGCCCTAGTGCAGTTAATCAAAGAGAATGAACAGGATGATACCCTGGGTCCTGAGCAGGCCAAGGCCTATTACCGAGCCCTGGAAAAAGCGGATTGAGAGTTGAATATCGAAAGAGATTCCTGAAAGATCTCTCAAGAATTTCCCCGAAGATACGGTCGGGGATTGAGAAGTTTGCCTTCACTGAACTCCCTCAGGCAGAATCCATCGCCCAAATTGGCAGAGTCGAACACTTGAAAGGATATCCATCCTTTTATAAGGTTCGTTTCGGTTCCTATCGAGTTGGGATAAGGCACGAACATGGCATTGTTGTTCTAGAAAGAGTCCTACATCGCAAAGAAATTTATCGCTATTTTCCATAAGACAATATGGCCAACCGGAGAAGATGCAGGAGGAGCAGACTGGTTGCCTTATGCGCTCGCTTGGTACCTTTGCTGTTTTCTGTCTTGCTCACCGCCTGTTCACGGAGTACTGTACCACCTCAAGAAATTCCAAGGAATTCCCCCCGCCGAGACGCCAATGTTCTGCTCATTACCATCGACACCCTTCGCGCTGATTATCTCTTCTGCTACGGCAAGAAGACCGTCTCCACCCCCAACGTCGATGCTTTGGCTGCGCGTGGAGTACGTTTTACTCAGGCGGTCGCTCAAATCCCTCTGACCACTCCCTCCCATGCCTCGATTCTGACCGGTACTTACCCGCAAATGCATAAGGTTCGTGACATCGAAGGTTTTGTTCTGGATAACAAACTGCCTACTTTGGCTTCCATTGCCAGCCAGGGAGGACTCGAGACCGGGGCGATCGTCGGCGCTGCGGTACTCAATCGTCGGTTTGGCTTGAGTAATGGGTTTAAGAGTTACTTCGACGACATGAAGGAGGAAAAAACTGTCGGCAGGCTGCCCGGGATGGTGGCTGAGATTAGAGCTGAAGTGGTCACGCGGCACGCCATTGATTGGCTGGACAGAGAGAAAAGGCAAGGTATCGGCGTCACACCGGGGAAGGACTTCTTGCTCTGGGTGCATTATTATGATCCGCACTTCCCCTATGATCCTCCGGGACCGTATCGATCCAAATATGCCAAGGATCCTTATGGGGGAGAAGTGGCGTATACCGACGAGCAGATCGGTCACCTTTTGGGCTGGATGCGTGACCAACGCCTATTGGACAGAACCTTGGTGGTGCTTCTCTCTGATCACGGCGAGAGCCTGGGTGAGCATGGCGAGTATACTCACGGCGTTTTCCTTTATGAATCGACTATTCATATCCCTCTAATCGTGGCTGGATCGGGAGTGCCTGAGGGACAAGTCATAACTCAGCAAGTGCGCTCCATTGACGTCATGCCCACCATTCTTGATTACCTGGGTCTCTCAGCTGGCAGTCAGGTTCAGGGAACCAGCTTAATGCCCGCAATCGTGGAAGGAAAACGCGTCCGGACGAACTACTCGTACATGGAGACCCTCTATCCGAAAACTCACTTGGGGTGGTCGGAACTTCGCGGCATGAGGACTGACGAATGGAAACTGGTCGTGGGACCTAAATCTGAGCTTTACCGGTTGGCAGATGACCCTGATGAAAGACACGACGTCGCTATACAATTCCCGGCGGACTCAGACCGCCTCCAGAAACAGGTCTGGACAGTCGCAGGTCCACCTCAGAGCCTGGGAACGCTCCAAATGCGGCCCGTTGATGAGCAAACCCGCCAGCAACTTCAATCGCTGGGTTATGCGAGTGCAGGTACCCCGCGGGATATTCGCATTGACATGTCGGGCCCCGACCCAAGAGATCGCATTCAAGTGTTAAGTATCCTCGAAAAGGCTGGCAACTTGATGAATCGTGAGCGGTTCCACCAAGCCGTGCCTTTGCTTGAAGACATACTCCGCCAGGATCCCACCAATCCCTTAATCTATCAGCATCTCGGAGTGTGTTACGAACAGTTAGGCCAGTTCCTCAAGGCGGCGCGGCTGTACCAGGAAGCGATCCGAAACAAGGCGGATACGGACGAGACTTATGCTGAACTGGGTGAGATCTTCCTTCGACTCGGCGCCAAGGCCCGAGCCATGGAATTCATGGAACAAGCGGCGAGCTTGAATCCCGCCAACCTCAAAAATCTCGATAACCTGGCCACGGTCTATCTGGAGAAGGGAAGGACCGATGATGTTGATCGAGTTTTGCGCATCATCCTGGCACAGGACGATCATCATCCGATGGCAAACAACCTGCTCGGGATTCTGGAAGTCCAGCGGGGTCATGAACAACTAGCCCGAAGTTACTTTGAAAAGGCCATTCAATCCAATCCCGACCTGGCCCAGGCGTATATGAATCTCGGGATTCTGGCTCAGAATGCGGGACAGAACCAGCAGGCCATCACCTACTTCAAAATGTTCCTCGAAAAAGCTGACCCGAAGGAACACCGTGACATCATCCCCAAGGTCAGAAAGGCACTCTCGGAGCTTCAATCAAAGCCGTCTTAATCCAGACCTCGACCAGTATGCCCTGATACTCCGTAAAGAACTGACCAGTTAGAGTCTAGAGGCCTGGCAGACCGGGCCAAATCTCTCTCAGTGACGGCTTTCATTCCTCGTTTCTCTGCCTTTTAACATAAAGACTTGGGCATGCCATCCTATAATCTCGAATTTCTGTGTCTGATTTTTGATATCATCCTTTGACCTGAATGGGCATTTTTGGATCACGGAATCCTCGGGGATAATACAAGGAGATTAATGGAGTCGCCCTTCAGAATCCGCTTCATCGCTGCCGCCTCCCTCACATTGATGGGGCTGTCCCTCTTTCTGATTCATTGTTCTCAAAGCCAAAAGGAAGGATCTCAGCCTCGAGTGGTTTCCACCCATAGGGACGTCAATGTCCTGCTCATTACCGTGGACACTTTGCGGGCCGATTATCTTTCCTGCTACGGTGGCAAAATTGTTCCGACTTCTAATATGGACGCTTTGGCGTCTCGCGGTGTCCGTTTTGCCCAGGCGTTTGCCCAAGTTCCTTTGACTGCCCCGTCGCACGCCTGCATTTTGACAGGTACTTACCCGCCCGTGCATAAGCTCCGCGATAATGGTGGATTCATTTTGGATAGTGGCGTGCCGACGCTAGCATCCATCACGCAACAGGCTGGGTTCGAAACCGCTGCTTTTGTCGCTGCTGCCGTGCTGGATCATTATTACGGTTTGAATCGCGGATTCAACAGCTATATAGATGAGATGACAACAAAGAGGGGGAAGGGGGCGTTACCCGGCGTCGTTCCCGAAGTTCGCGCAGAAATTATCACCGGCCGCGCTTTGAATTGGCTTGACACCCAATTGCAGCGCGGGGTTGGAAGAACTCCCATGCAGAATTTTTTCCTTTGGGTTCATTATTACGATCCTCATTTTCCTTATGATCCGCCGGCACCCTATCGGACACGCTATGCGAAAAACCTCTACGGGGGCGAGGTGGCCTACGCCGACGCCCAGGTGGGAGTGTTATTGAAGGGACTCGCAGATCGGGGGCTACAAGAACGGACGCTAGTGGTCCTCATGGGAGATCACGGGGAAAGCCTGGGTGAACATGGGGAATACACGCATGGGGTGTTTCTTTACGATTCGACGCTGCACATTCCCTTGATTATGGCCGGGCCCGGATTGGCGCCCAAGCGCGTGATCACACAACAGCTGAGAACCATCGATATCATGCCCACTATTGTGCAGTGGTTGGGACTCTCGCCTGGGGATAAGGCGCAGGGAGTGAGCATCGTACCTGCCCTTACCCAGGGGAAGGTTATGCCGACAACCTTTGCTTACAGTGAAACAATTTATCCCAAAACAAATCTGGGTTGGTCTGAGTTGCGCGCCGTCCGTACCCCCGAGTACAAGTTGATTCAGGCGCCTACTCCGGAGCTCTATCAATTGGAGACCGATCCGGGAGAAAGTCGCAATGTGACGCACCAATATTCAGAGGAAGTGGCTCAGCTGCAAAAAAAGATCCAGGAAGTGAGGGGTGCCGATTCCGCTCAAGGCATACTCGAGCGCCAACCCATCTCTAGCGAGACCCTGCGACAACTGCAATCGCTCGGTTATGCGACTGCCGGCGCAGGCCGTGACCTGCGCCTGGATATGTCCGGTCCGGATCCCAAAGATCGCGTCCAGGTTCTGGAAATCATCGAGCGAAGCTCGCGGATGATTAATCAGCATCATTATCGTTCTGCGTTACCATTGCTTCAAGGGGCAGTGCACAGCGACCCTACGAACCCCTTCCTTTACCATTTGCTTGGACTTTGCCTCCAACAGCTTGGGCAATTTCAACAGGCAGTTCAGATTTTCCAACAGGCGATCGCCAATAAAGTGGATACTGACCAAATGCAGGCAGAACTCGGCAACAGTTATCTGCAGCTCGGAGACTTGCAGCGAGCGGTCGATGCCATGGAAACAGCCGCCGGAATGAATATGGCTGACCTGCAGAACTTGACCAACCTGGCAACATTGTACTTGCAGCTGAGGCGGCCCGCAGACGCGGAACGGACTCTACGCGCCATTCTCGCCGAAGATGATCGGTATGCAGAAGCATATAACCTGCTGGGGACTCTGGAGATCCAGCGCGGCCAGGCAGAACTGGCTCGCGGCCATTTTGAAAAGGCTGTCGAATACGATCCTGATTTGGCAGAAGTTTACGTGAACCTCGGGTTGCTGGCTGAGAATGCAGGGCAACCACAACAAGCCGTCGCGTACTATAAAAAGTTTCTCGAAAAGGCAGACCCGAGGAAACATGGGCCGCTCATTCCAAAAATCAAAGCTGCCATCTCTTCGATTGAAAGAGGACAATAAATAGAAGATTTCAAATGCGCCACTTGACTTAACCACAGAGACACAGAGGGCACAGAGGGAATTCCCAGGACCACCAAAGGTCAAACCCCAGAGGAATTGTGGTTATTCAATATCAACCTTGAGATCATCAACCCACTCTCATTCCTTTACTCTGTGTTCTCGGCGCCTCTGTGGTGAATCCTGTTGATTGTTGCGGTGAAACTGACCTTGTAACAGAAAAGGCTCCGGAATATAAGGACCGGAGCCTTTGGTTCGAGGGATTGAGAGTGCCTGTGGCGACTGAACAGGCACTCCCGAGGAGGATCAACTACCAGGAGAGGCGAGCGGAAAACTGCATGACACGTGGACCGTTCACATCATAATTGTTGCCGTTGGTGTAAATGATTCCCATTTGACCATTCCCACTATTAATCGGGTCCCAATCATTATTGGGATGGTTGAACAGGTTGAAGAAGTCGAATTGGATCCGCAGCCTCAGACTTTCCTTGAGCGTGAAGTTCTTCACCAGCGAAGCATCCGTGTTCCAAAGCCGGGTGCTGGGCGTGTACTGATTCATCAAGGGATACGTGATCTGGTTACAGCCCCACTGGCAAGTGTCGCCGGAACCTGTGAAGTCCTGCTCCTGTTGGGTGCCGTCTTTGAGGGGCACCCAGACGGTGTTAGTCCCATAGTAATTGTACATGGGATCCGTATCGGGATTGATATCGGGATAATTGGCCGGGTATGGATGGAGCGGGGCTACGTATGGTTTGTAATCCGCCGGCACGCCCATGATCCCGTCCGGCTTGTTGATCTGGTAGGCCGGAATATATCCGTTGTAGAGCAAATAGCCGGGAATGCATTCACCACTGGTGCAGTCTTGAATGGGATATTTATGTCCATAGTATTGGAACTGGTTTCCGGTCAAGTAAAGACCGTTATTTAAGGACATATGGGTGCCACGCAACATTCCCATGCCGGTGACCTGCCAGCCGCCTGCGATTGCGTTTAGCGCCCCGCCCCAATTCTTGCCGATCCATTTGTCTTTTCCAAAGGGCAAGTCAACAATCCAATTCCAGCGGACCATATGCTGGGGAGCCGTGGTATCCCGTGCATAAAGCAGTTGCTTCACGCGGGCATGGAAATCATCGGGCACTTGCCCGGGCAAGAAGGCCGCAGTGGGCGCCACACTGGAGTACCAGCCGTACCCGCCGGCTCTTAGAGTGTTACCCACATTGTAAAACACCTGGAATCCAAACCCTTTGCTGTAGCGACGTTCAATCTCAAACTGAGCGCCGCCATAATTCCCCCATCCCTCGTTTTTCCATTCCTGCAGATCGCCATAGAGATTGTTAGACCAGGGGTGCATCGCCGCGGTGGCTAAATCTCCTGTGGGGAAAGGTTCCCTGGTGGTTTCCAGCCAGACATAGCTGGGATACGAGAGATTATAGTTGTCGAAAAGTTCCTGGTGGGAGGCATGGTTGCCGACATAAGCAGCTCGCACGAGCGTGTCCTTCATGATTTCCTTCTCAACGGTCAGGCTCCAGTCATGGACCCTGGGAGTCGGTTGTTTCGAACCCCAGTAAGACTGCATGAATGAGTCGCCTCCAACCTCTATGCCGGTGGGAGTATTGACTTCGATCGCGTTCTGGCTGTTCTGGCCGGCAATGATAGTGGGAACTGAACGCAAGCCATAATTGCCGATCCCATCGGGAGAGTAGTTGGCAGCGGTGTTATACCGATTTTCATAGGTCCCAACGAAGGGGGCATTCATGCGCATCCGGTCGCTCCAACCCCACAGTGGAAGCGGGAAGTAACTGATGCTGTAACCGCCGCGTATGACAAAGGCCTTGCGACCGTCCAGCGCCCGGTAGGCGAATCCTACGTGGGGGCCGAAATCCCACCAATTGTCGGAAATCAGGTGCTCCGGCAAACCGGCCTGGCTCGCGGATTCAAACTTGGCGCCATACCCTTCTAAAGCGGACACCAGGGATTCGGTCGTGGCGCCCATCTCGTACATGTAATCCAGCGGCTGCCCCAGAACGATGGCTCGATTCTGTTTGTCGAAGCTGGAGATGAGGTTGTGCTTTTCTTTCGGATAGGGAGAGAACTGCCAGCGCACACCCAGGTTCAAAGTCAGCCGGGGAGTAAATTTGTAGTTGTCCTGAAAATAAAGCGCGGCCTCTCTTTGCCGGATGTAATATCTCCCCTTGGCCATGCGGGAAGAATAATCCGCAATCCCCAGGAAAGCACTGGTCATCAAGTTACCTGTGTTGTTATAGGCGAGGGGGTTCTCTGTTCCAGTGTCAGGATTATAAAGACCAGTCCCGACTCTCGCAAATCCAGTACTCCCGGCAGTAAACTGCTGCTGGGGCAGATAGGTGTTCTGGTCCAAACGCAGGTGGACCCCGAATTGAAACTCGTGTTTTCCCTTGATCCAGTTGGCATTGTCATCGATGATGAAATGATTCATGGAGCGAGCGGTCGCATTAACCGGCTGAAAGTAGTTGCCACCCCCGAACCCAATATCACCGATAACGGGGAAGCCCACATTGCCGAAGGGATTAGGCAGGCCTAGCTGGTCGGCATACTTGGTATTCAAGTCGCCGGTCGCCAGATAGCCTGATTCCCGTGAGGCACTCATCATCAGCTCGTTGAACAAGGTCGGAGAAAACGTCCGGCGATAACTGGCCACACCGCTGTAGTTCGGGTAATAGTCGGTCCGGAAATTTCCCACGTGGTCAAGCATGGGAATCTTGCTGGAATTCCGGACTGCATTGCTCTTGCCTTGGCTATAGCGGAAATACACTTGATCCTTCGAGCTGATCTGCTGGTCAAAACGCATAGAAATCGTGTATTGGTCCGTAACGTTCGGGCGAGTGCCAAACCAATTGTTGGCAACCAGAGGATTGACATCCGGCTTGGTGGGCATGGGAATGACCTGATTGAAGTACTTCCAGAGCGGACTCATCCTATCGGTGGGAATGACGTTGCCAGGGAATTGTTGCCGCGCCCAGGTCGTCGCGTCGGTGGTCCAGGGATCATAAACCTTTTGCAGAGTCCCGGCTTTGTCCCTTAAGTTGCTGAAATCACCATTGCGCATGGCCTCTGTCGGTACCTTGCCACTGCCCTGACTCGACTGTCGCAATTTATAGCCCTCATAAGAAAAGAACCAGAATGTTCGGTCTTTACCGTTGTAGAGGCCTGGGATCCTGACCGGGCCTCCCACCGTACCGCCGTATTCATTTCGGTTCAACGGATTGGCTGAGGAATTACCGGTCTCTCGGGCCCTTGCCACTCCATAACCGTTGTTGCGGTTAGTCCAAAACGCGGTTCCGTGGATATCGTTGCTCCCGCTCTTGGTTGTGGCAATAATGTTGGTCATGCGTGTGTACTTGGCCGAAGAAGTGTTAACTTCAACGTGAAATTCTTGAATGGTATCTAACCCCGGTTGCCGGTGAGTAATTCCATCCCCGTAAACCGGATCCGTCAAAGAAGCACCGTCCAAGAGGAAATCGTTGGCGCCCTGGCGCATTCCGTAAGCGCGCAGCGACCCAGGGTCCAGACCCGGCACGGTAGCAAGCAGGTTGGTCAACTGTCGGCCATTAAGAGGCAATTGCTCGATGCGCTGCCGCTCTAAAGTGTGTCCGAGCGTGGAGCTGTCGACCGTCATCAGAGGGGTCACATCCAAGACATTCACGACCGTGGCTTCGGCTCCTGCCTTCAACTCTACATCCACTACTGACGACACCTGAGTTTCAACCTTCAGTGTTCCTTCGAATTTCTGCATGCCAGGCGCTTCCACGGTGAGTCGATAAGCCCCTGTCACAACAGCAGGAAACACATAAATTCCTACTCCATTGGTTACTGTCTGCAACGAAATGTTGGTGGCCGTGTTGGTCAACACAACACTAGCATCGACAATCACTGCCTTGGTCTGGTCAACGACTAGTCCACGGACACTGCCCGTACTGGATTGCGACCATCCCGGCACACCCAGAAGTGTCACCAGGCCCAAAACTACCCCAAGTACTTGCAGGGAACTGATAGTCTTGGTTCTCTCTTTCATTAGAACTCCTTTCAAACAATGAAATGGAATAAAGAAAACAATAATGAGTCGATGATTCTGGTGGTTTGTGCTGCTTTCCTCTTCCTGTACCGAAAATCTCCGGCCTTTCATGCCGTCCTTCCAAATTGTTCAAAAAAATTCCTCGGACCTTCTACCTCCTTTTCGAAGCATTCCAGATGGTTCCAGACCTCTTTTATTGTTGGAAGAAACTACGAAGGATCTCTATTTATAGCTCTGCTCACGACACCCGGCTTCTGTCGCCGGATGATCGGGAGGGAGCTTTCGAAGGGTCGATCTGCACGCGTTGTGGAGAAGACTTGTAAAGCGATTCCATGAGGGGGCTAAGGTCCAATCTCAGTGGTCCCGAAAGTGCATATCTGCCTTATCGGCTAACAAGCCGTCGCGTATATGGCTCAGCGAACCATGCAGATACCACACCACTTCGTGTACTTCAGATTATGGATCGCCCCACTGGAATCTCATGAATCGGCCCAGCAATGATGGCGCCAAACCCAGTATATTTTGTTAAAAATACGTAAACTTTTTATTTATATCGAATTATAGTTATTATAGGAAAAAACGAATATGTGAAAATAAAAAGAAAGTTACAAGATTTCGTATTTTAGTTTTAATGATTGAATCAATGGACATAGCCTGTTTTCATATGCTGGAGTTTCAATTGATTCGTTTTCAATGTGTTGAATTTTTAAATGGTTGAGCACCGACAATACAGAGTGGCCTCCATTATTTCGTACTATCCGATTCGTCGTCGGCCAAAAAACCGCAATTTCGCAAAAAATATCAGAAAATGTTCTGCCAAGGCGTCCCGCATAGACCGGAAAATACCTGGGGTTTTCATTTTCTATCTCATAGTATCATTCACTGGTAATTCTATCTCAAGCGAGGAAGCGCAATGATCAATATCCGAGCTGTTCAGAAGGAACCTCCGGCCAGTGTCGGCGGGATCATCCTGATGGGGCTTATCATGGCCGCCGGGTTATTCTATGGCGCTGACATTACTAGTCCACAGAGTGGGAGCGTCTCTAGCCACCATCACTGCGAAGTCCTGGGTCCCGGAGGTGGAGGAGCCATGTTTTTCCCCACAGTCAGTCCTCACGACTCCAAGGTTGTACTGGTTCGCTGTGACATGACCGGGGCTTACATCTCCCTGGATGGTGGCGGCTCCTGGCGGATGTTTAACCTGAGGAGTCCGGTGGATTACTTTGTGTTTGATCCGGTGGATCCCAAAGTGATTTATGCTCATGCAAGGGGACTCTGGCGCAGCACTGACCTTGGCATGACCTGGAACCTCGTTCTTCCGGACCCCAAGACGGTCAAAGGTATCACGATGCCTGACGACCACGCCACTGTGCGTCTGGTCACGAACAACGAAGAACTGGCTTCAGTGACCGCCCTGGCCATCGACCCCGGCAATTCGAGGGTCCTCTATGCCGCCATGGGCAGTCGGACTGCCGAGTCACTTTACTTTTCGAAGGATTGGGGGCACAGTTGGTCAAAACTCATAGATCTCTCCGGCGGCGCTCAACGGATCTATGTCAATCCCGGGTCACCGAAGGATGACCGGGGCCTGTACATTGTTCATGGCAATTCTGTGAGTATCCGCCAGCAAGGGCAGTGGACCCACTGCCCCCCGCCTGCTGGAGTGCCTGCCTTCACCGATGTCTCAGCCGGCTTCCCCGACCACGGTGGAGATCCTGTACTCTATGCCCTGGCTG
>DATKMG010000593.1:0-12665 GCA_035541995.1 Terriglobia bacterium | reverse complement strand
CTTCGGATTCCAGATCTGGAGCAACAAATCCTGAAAAGAGAATCAGAGAGGAACGATTTGCTCAACCAGATTTCTCAGCTCAGAAGCGGTAACAAGGAATTGGAAACCTTACTTGAAGCTGAACGCCAATCGATGCAAGAGAAACTGGGACTATTGCAGGAAGCCACCGATAAGCTCAGCACCGCTTTCAAGGCCTTATCTGCAGAGGCCTTAAAAGAGAATAACCAGTCTTTCTTAGAACTGGCCAAGGCAACCCTCGAGACTTTCCAGGTTGAAGCCAAGGGGGACCTGGAGCAGCGCCAGAAGGCGGTGGAGAACCTGGTGGTCCCAATCAAGGAGACACTGACCCGGTACGAGGAACAAATCAAGGCTATCGAGAAAGTGCGCGGTGAACATTTCGGGAGCCTAAGCGAGCAGGTTCGTCAGCTTCTCGACTCTGAGCAGAGACTGCAAAAGGAAACGGCCAACCTGGTTAATGCCTTGCGGACCCCGTCGGTGCGGGGCCGCTGGGGAGAGTTTACTTTACGGCGTGTGGTTGAATTGGCTGGTATGACAGCCTACTGTGATTTCTTCGAGCAGGAGAGCTTCAAAGCCGAGGGGGGCCTGTTGCGTCCTGACCTGCTGGTCCGACTTCCTGGCGGAAGAACAATTGTCGTGGACTCCAAAGCCCCACTGCAAGCCTACTTGGAGGCTCTGGATGCGGCTGACGAGGAAACCCGGCGGTTGCGTCTTCAAACACATGCTCGGCAGATCCGGTCCCACCTGCAAAGCCTGAGCAGCAAATCCTATTGGGAGCAATTGGAGCTGACGCCTGAGTTTGTAGTGATGTTTATTCCTGGTGAACCTTTTTATACTGCGGCTGTCGAGCAGGATCCAAAGATCTTTGAAGAAGGCGTCCTGCAAAGAGTTATTCTGGCGACTCCAGTCAGCTTGATCCCATTGATGTTGACCATCGCTTATGGCTGGAAGCAAGAGCAACTGGCGGAGAATGCCCAAAAAATCAGCGAATTGGGAAAGTCTCTGTTTGACCGGCTCTGTACACTAGGTGGACACTTCAGCGAATTGGGATCTTCGCTAGGCAAGAGTGTGGATGCCTATAATCGGGCTGTGGGTTCATTGGAGAATCGTGTTCTGGTGGCGGCCCGAAGGTTCAAGGAGCTGGGAGTATCGGCTCAAGAAGAAGCGACAGAACTCCCACCTATCGACGTGGTACCGCGTAAGACCCTGCTCACTCAAGTCGACTAGATATCTCAGATTCGAAACGTTTTCTGGAGCCAGGAGTCCTTCAAAATGACGGTATCGTCCCTTTCAGGTCCAGTGGAGATCAGGGAGAATTCAGTTTCAGTAATGTCCGATAGGAGCTTCAGGTAATCCCTGGCCATGATCGGAAGGTCAGCGTAATCGCGAATCCCGGCCGTATTGCTGTTCCATCCCTTCACGGTCCGGTAGATTGGAACGATTGCCTCGAGGACCCTGATTTCCGCAGGGAATTCCTTGAGCAGGACACCCTTGTACTGGTATCCCGTGCAAACCGGGATCTCCTCGAAGCCATCGAGCACATCCAGCTTAGTCAGTCCGATCGCTTGCAGGTTGTTCAACAAGGCAGAGTAATGGGTCGCTGGTCCGTCGAACCAGCCGCAACGACGGGGTCGCCCCGTCGAGGCTCCATATTCTACTCCTCGCTTTCGAATCGTCTCCCCCTGGTCGCCGTGGATCTCCGTGGGGAAGGGACCTCCACCCACGCGAGTCGTGTACGCTTTAGCAATACCAATGGCTCCACTAATAAAGGACGGCGCCACTCCGGAACCGGTACAAGCGCCCCCGACCGAGGCACTCGAAGAGGTCACATAGGGATATGTCCCATGATCAATATCCAGCAGAGTCCCTTGCGCGCCTTCAAACAGTACCCGTTTCCCGGAACGAATGGCGACATTTAAGTAGTGGGCCGTGTCAGCCACGTAGTCTTTTACGAGAGGAGCGATAGCCAGAACCTCCTGGTAAATCTTGTGAGGATCGAGCGGGGCGACCTGGTAGCGTTTCTCGATAAGGCAGTTCTTTTCCTCAACGTTATGGAGAATGATTTCTTTCAGATGTTCAGCGTCAAACAAATCGATGACACGAACTCCCCTGCGCGCTGTCTTGTCTTCGTAAGCGGGACCTATTCCTCGCGAAGTAGTTCCAATTTTCTTGGCGCCTCGAGCCTGTTCGGTCGCTCGCTCCAGAGCCCTGTGGTATGGCAGGATCAGGTGGGCTCGATTGCTGATCAAGAGATTTCCCTTGACCTTTACGCCGGCTCCCTCAAGGAACTGGATCTCATCCAAGAAGGCTGTCGGGTCAATCACGACACCGGACCCAATGACGCACAGCTTGTCGTGATGCAGGATGCCGGACGGGATTAAGTGGAGAACGAATTTCTTCCCCGCAACCATAACAGTGTGGCCGGCATTATGGCCCCCTTGATATCGCACGACAATGTCAAACCTTTCGGTTAGAAGATCGACGACTTTCCCCTTGCCCTCGTCACCCCATTGAGCGCCGATAACCACAAGATTCGCCATAGTCCTTGCCCTCTAGCCCTGTCCCTCTGCCTGTCTACAGATGCTTGTCGAGAAATTTCGCAATGGCATCTTTGGTGGCGGCCCCAACGATTTGTTCTCTAACTGTCCCACCTTTGAAAAGCAGGAGAGTCGGAATTCCCTTGATGTTGTACCTGGATGAAGTAGAAATGTTCTGATCGACATTCAATTTCATGACCTTCACGCGTCCCTGGTAATCTCTGGCAAGTGCGTCTAGCGTCGGAGCCAGAGCTAAACAAGGAGCACACCACTCTGCCCAGAAATCCACCAACACTGGCAGAGTCGACTTCAAGACCTCGGAATCAAAGCTGGCGTCGGTAAGGTCAGCGGTATTCACTCCCATCAAAATCCTCCATCAGATTAGTGCACCTTGGGTGGAAACACGAACTAGCTGCCCGTAAAGAGACCGTCCTAAAAGGATTTCTACACCAGGACTCAGTCTTTTCCAAATCAAACTCAGGGGGTTGAATCTGCCGTGTTCAAGTGGGTCACCGTGGCACGTCTGTCCACGATTGGCACTCACAGCATGGCAGACGACGCTCTCGCGCTTACTATGGGTTCAAGTCGCAATTAAAGACTGGTACAATGCCAGGTATTTCTCTGCCGACCTGGTCCAGGAATAATCATACCCCATGCATCGTTTCATCAGACTCAGCCACGCCTGCTGATTGCGGTAAACTTCAGCAGCCCTCCGCACCGCTTCTAGCAAGTCCTCCGGAACATATCGGCTGAATTTAAAACCATTGCCCTTGGAGGGTTCCGCGTACTCGGTGATGGTATCGTCCAGTCCGCCGGTCGCCCGGACGATTGGCACTGTCCCATACTTCAGGGAGTAGATCTGATTAAGACCGCAGGGCTCGAAGCGTGACGGCATCAGAAACATGTCTGCCCCGGCCTCAATCTTGTGTGCCAGCCGGTCATCATACACAATCTTGACACCGACGTAGAGAGGGTATTTTTGATGAAGGTCCAATAAATAACGGCAGTATCGTTCTTCCCCGGTACCCAAAATGACCAAGGAGACCCCGTCCCCAACAATAGCGTCGGCGGTTATACTTAGAAGGTCAAATCCCTTTTGGTCCGCCAATCGAGAAATCATCCCGATCAAAGGGCGGGCTGGAGAATCTTCCATGCCAAATTCCCGCAGGACGTCCCGCTTGCAGAGCCTCTTACCTTCAAGATTCTCGGGAGAGTAATTGGCAGCAATCCGCGTATCGGTCAGTGGATCCCACATCGAATAATCCACTCCATTCATGATCCCTGTCAGGTCCCGAGTCCTCTTTCGCAAAACCCCTTCGAGGCCGAACCCGAATTCTGGTGTCTGGATTTCTTGACTGTACTTCTGGCTTACGGTCGTGAGCTTATCGGCAAACACAATTCCTGCCTTGAGAAAGTTCACATTTCCGTAGAACTCCAACTGGTCGGTGTTGAAGAGAGAATCCGGCAACGATACAGGCGACAGTACGGCTCGCGGAAAAATCCCTTGGAAAGCCTGGTTGTGGATTGTCAACAATGTCCTTGTCCGGGCAAAGAAGGGGTCTTGCGCGTATTGGAGCTTCAGATAGACCGGGAGCAGGGCGGTCTGCCAATCGTTACAGTGAATGATTTCCGGCGCCCTTGTAGCCCGCTTAGCTAATTCGATTGCCGCCCAGGAGAAGAAAGCAAACCGTTCGGCGTTGTCAGGATAATCCTGGTTCGACACTCGATACAGGGCCTCCCGGTCAAAGTAAGGCGGGTAGTCAACCAGGAAGTAGTTGACGTTACCGCTTCTTTCAGGCTCAATAACCGATCCGAACTTAAAAGAGCGGCCCATGGGAACCGTCAGGCTCGGAATGATCGCTTTGCCTTCCGGGTTGCCTCGATATCTGGGAAGTACGATCGCCACTTCGTGTCCCAGCTTTTTCACGGATTTTGGAAGTGACCCGACCACATCGCCAAGTCCCCCGGTTTTTGAGAAAGGCACCCCTTCCGAAGAAACGTACATGATACGCATCGGATCTTCCTCCCAATGAGAGAGTCTGATAATCTCAGGGGGTTTGGAGAAAGAGGGGAGGTATCACAAATGGAGGATGGCCTCCGCCCTTCTCAAATCCTCTTCTCGCGCTGGAAACAGCCTGGTGGAGGCCAGTCTGGCGCCTCGGGACACATTCCGTCCCGGAAACGTCATTCCAGTGCTATCCTGCGAGCTAAGGTATAGTAATTGCACTAATGATGCAACAAAAACACATCCGCTCGATTAAGAGACTTGGACAACATTTCCTGCACGATTCCGGTCTCATCCGTCAAATTGTTCAGAGCCTGAAGTTAGCCCCCGACGATGTTGTGTTAGAAATCGGGTTTGGGACCGGGGCTTTGACTAGAGAGATTGTGGGAAAAGTCCGGGATTACATTGGAATTGAGATTGACAAGGGACTCCATAGAGAAATCTCAACACTTGCAGGTCCACACACCCTTTTTCTCAACCAGGACATCCTGAGTCTGGACTTGGGATTATTATCGCAAAAGTATTTTACATCTGGCGGGAGATTCAAAGTGGTTGGAAATCTGCCGTACTATATTTCCTCGCCGATTCTCCAGTACCTCGCGTGCTACTCGTCATGCTTGAGCCTGGCAGTTGTCATGTTGCAGGCGGAGGTGGCAGACAGGCTCACGGCTTCCCCAGGCACTAAGGCTTACGGCGTTCTGACCTTGCTTGTTCAATATCACTTTCAGGTGAAGGAGCTGTTCGCCGTCTCCCCACGCGCTTTCAGCCCTGCGCCTCAGGTCCACTCCAAGGTGCTGGAGCTTTGCCCACTGAACTCTATTGGGTTTAATTCGGTGGAGAAAGCCGAGTTCTTCCAATTCACGAAACAAGCCTTTTCTCACAGACGGAAGACTCTCCTGAACTCTCTGAAAGGATACCGGGATTATAGTCCTCGGCAGATAGAGGAACAGTTGGCAATATTGAAATTCCCGGCAAACATTCGGGCGGAATCCCTGACACTTGCAGATTTCATAGTCCTCTATGAGAAAATGAGGAAGAAGGACCCTCCGTAAACGGATGCAGTCAAAAGTGCTGGATAGGAAATTTAGGGGATGTCTTGAAAAGAGGTAAGAGATTAACTAATGCTTGAGCAACGACGACATGCGCCGCGATACCCCTTGCAGCAGAATCGCAAGGGTCGGCAGTCGGGCAGGGTGTGAGAATCCTCTGGCGCCCTTCCGTAACTGGCATCAACTAGGTAGTGTCCATTTGTGCTAATATTTGGGCCACGATTTTATGCAAGAGATTGAGGTCCCCCATTGAGTCCTGCCAAGTATATCGAAGCCATTCCCATGGGAGGGTTGGGTGAGTTTGGAATGAACATGATGGTCCTGCGTTGTGAGGATCAGATGCTCATCATCGACTCAGGTCAGATGTTCCCCGACGAGGAACTACTGGGAATTGACACGATTGTCCCTGAAACTGCATTCCTGGAGGAAAATGCTGGTCGGATTCAAGGCATTATCTTGACCCACGGTCATGAAGATCATATCGGGGCCCTTCCATTTGTTCTTCCACCCCTTCTTCATGTTCCCATCTACGGCACCCGGTTCACTATGGGTCTTGTGTCCGCCAAATTAGATGAACACGGATTGCTAAATGAAGCTAAGCTGAGAACAGTAGTACCACGGCAGATTGAACAGATTGGTGTTTTCAAGGTCGAGTTTATCCACGTTACTCACAGTATTGTCGATGCGGTTATGCTGGCTATCACGACCCCTGTGGGAACGATCCTGTATACGGGGGATTTCAAGGTTGACTTGTCTCCTACGATTGGCGAAACCATCGACCTGCCCACAATCGCAGAATACGGCAAGAGAGGGGTCCTAGCTCTCTTTTCTGACAGCACCAACAGCGATCGGCTTGGCAGCACCCCTTCAGAGTCGGCAGTGATCGAGCGGATGGATGAACTCTTTCATCAGGCTCGAAAAAAGGTGATTGTCTCTTGCTTCTCCTCGTCGATTCACCGGATTCAAATCATATTCCTTCTCTCCTTCAAATATGGCCGCAAAGTTGTCCTGGCCGGGCGCGGTATGCTGGCCAATGTGAAGATTGCCAATGACTTGGGCTATCTGAGAATACCCGACGGGATCTTGATTCGCCCGCAGGATGCGAGAAAGGTTTCCCCTCACGAAGTCACCTTGCTGATGACGGGCAGCCAGGGAGAACCGATGGCAGCCCTGCCGAGGCTGGCTCTGGATAATTTCAAGAACATTGAAGTCGAGTCCGGAGACATCGTGCTGCTCTCTGCGCGGAAGATCCCTGGAAATGAAAAACGGATCGGACGCATGACCAACCACCTCTATAAACGGGGGGCTCACGTCTATGGCGAGGATGGCTCACGGCCTCCGATACATGTTTCCGGCCATGCCAGTGCCGAGGAGCTCAAGCTAATACTGAGTCTGGCGCGTCCCCGATACTTTGTGCCGATTCATGGAGAGTACCGTCAGTTGTATCGCCACGCAGAACTAGCTCGGGAAGTGTTGGCCGAGAACACCGAGATATTGATTGCCGAAACGGGTGATCGGATCCAGCTCAGCCCGGAGAAGGCGGAGATTGCCGGCAAGGTTCCGGTTGGGCGGGTCTTTATCGATGAGGGCAGTCTGGACGAAGTCGAGGAGGTAATTGTTCGGGATCGGCGTCATCTTTCCGAAGACGGCATCGTTCTTCCGATCCTGGCCATCAATAAGGTGACCGGAAAAATGGAAATCCCTCCTGAGATCATCACTCGGGGATTCATGTCGGTAGAAGAGGAAGATTCGTTAATCGATGACGCCAGGAATCGAGTGATCACGACGCTGGAGGAATCCTCCGTGGAGGAGAGAACTGACTGGGCAGTTATCAAAGAGAAAATTAGAACGGACCTACGGAGGTTCCTTTACAAAGAAACAGCCAAACGTCCCCTGGTAATGCCCGTGATCTTGGAAATTTGAGCCGCAAATGGACGCGAATCCATGAATCACCTAGCTGAGAAGGCTGTTGGGGCTGCATATGAGGTTTCCAACGTGTTAGGGGCCGGTTTTCTTGAGAAGGTCTACGAGCGAGCCATGGTCATTGAGCTGCACCAAAGAGGCATAAGTGCAGAGGCACAATCACCCGTGAGGATTATGTACAAACGGGAACCTGTAGGTGATTACTTCGTCGACATTTTGGTCGAGAAGAGACTCATCCTGGAACTCAAGTGTGTCGAGTCCTTCTCCGAAGAACATCTGGCTCAGACTTTGAACTATTTGAAGTCGACCGGCTTGCACCTTGCTTTGTTATTCAACTTCCAACACCCCAGAGTAGAATGGAAACGAGTGGTTCTTGACTCTTAGGATATTCGCGTTTACACGCGTTCATTCGCGGCTTCTTTTATGACACCTCTTCAGGCAATTGTTCTCGGTGCTATCCAGGGCGTAACCGAGTTTCTTCCGATTAGCAGCACGGCCCATCTGATTCTAATTCCTTGGTTACTCGGGTGGCCGGACCAGGGACTTACATTCGATGTGATTCTCCATGCAGGAACATTGATGGCGATTCTCTCGTTTTTTTGGAGAGACTGGCTGGCAATGTTAGCAGGGCTTGCTGGCGGCAAGTCCCGCAACGGTCTGCCCTCTCAACCGAGTACGCGGCTGCTATTCCTGTTGATTTGCGGGACCATCCCAGCCGCTCTGGCCGGTTATCTCGCCGAACATGCGGTGGAAACGAAACTGCGAAACCCGCTTGTTCTTTCTTGCAGTATGATTGGAGTGGCTTTGTTATTGTGGTTGGCAGAGCGGTTCTCCCGAAAAGAGAAAGAACTGGGAGATCTTTCGTTAGCGGATTCGTTGACCGTGGGTACAGCCCAGGCTCTCGCGTTAGTTCCCGGTACTTCCCGGTCGGGAATCACAATCACAGCCGGGTTGTTTCGTGGGATGACCAGGGAAGCCGCGGCACGGTTTTCGTTTCTGCTATCGGCCCCCATCACGGCTGGGGCCGCGCTTAAGAAACTGCTGGAACTCCGCCACACGGGCGTTGCCGATGCCGAACGGCTTCCTCTGTTTCTCGGATTTCTGGCTTCGGCGGCCGTGGGATATCTGACGATCAAATATTTCTTGAGATTCCTGCAGCATAATACGCTGTATCTGTTTATTGGTTATCGAATGATCTTGGGTGCAACAATCCTTGTATTGATCTGGTTTGCAGGCTTGCGCGCATGAACCTTCAAATCCCGACCAGGCATTCCCGCCTCAATGAAGCAATTGGGGTGGTTCTATTGATGTTGTCCTTACTCCTATTGCTTAGCTTGGTCTCCTATCACCCCACCGACCCGTCCTGGAATGTATCCCGAAACATTCACAATGGCGAGATGCCCCACAATTTTATCGGCAAGTTCGGAGCTACCCTGGCCGACCTGATGCTCCAGTTCCTGGGCTATCCAGCCTTCCTGTTGCCCCTCTTCTTTACGGTGTTTGGATGGAGATGGTTGCGCTCGCGGGAAATTCATTACCCGTGGGTCAAGGGGACCGGACTGTTCTTTTTGGCTGTTTCCTGTTGCGCTCTCCTGGGCCTGATATTTACCGATTACCCGCAATGGGGTTGGTCGATAAAAGCCGGAGGATTGGCTGGAGACCTGGTTGCTGAATGGCTGAAAACCCGATTTAATCTACCCGGAGCACTGGTCATAGTTGTTACGGTGATCCTGATCAGTCTTTTCGTCTCAACAAAGTTTTCGTTGAGTGCCTCCCTGGATTGGCTATCGCGAAGATTCTCTTTCGTCGACAGGTTGAAAAGCCGGTGGAATGAATGGCGGCGGGCACGGGAAAAAGCCCGAGAGCGAATCCACCTGGAAAAGAAATTGAGAACCGAATCCGGGGGCGACACGCAGGCTCAATCGGTGATTGCCCAGAACATCTCGGAGGTGAAGGAACGTGGTGCTGATTCCGTGAAGCGGCTCCCCAAGGAGCCTTCTCCTCGTGAAATGGATTTTGCCGAGCTGGCTCCTCGAGTCATGGAGAGAAAGCCGGCAGCTGAGAAGGCACACGGGATTGTGACAGCGATCAACGACTTTCAGCTTCCCGGTGTGGATATGCTGCGACCCCCCACCTCGCAACGTCCGGTGGATGAGAACGAATTGTTGCAGCGTGCTGCCCAAATTGTCGAGAAGTGCAAGGAGTTTGACGTTCACGGGCAGGTCCATCACATCCACCCGGGACCAGTTGTTACCACCTACGAGTTCAAACCCGAGGCGGGGGTCAAATACAGCAGAATTACCAACCTGGTCGACGACTTGTGCCTGGCGCTAAAGGCCGAGTCGGTTCGAATCGATCGGCTGCCCGGAAAATCTACGGTAGGAATCGAGGTGCCGAATTCTTATCGGGAAACAATCCTGTTACAGGAAATCATTCGTTCAGCCGAATTTCAGAATTCCTCTTCCAAACTCTCAATCGCCTTAGGGAAAGACATTGCGGGTAAGATCGCAGTGACAGACCTGGCTAAGATGCCCCACTTGTTGATTGCCGGCCAGACTGGGTCCGGCAAGAGTGTTGCTGTCAATTCGATGATCATTTCTATCCTATACAAGGCGTCGCCGGACGAGGTGAAATTCATCCTCGTCGATCCCAAGCGTTTGGAGCTGGGACTTTACGAAGACATCCCTCACCTGCTGACTCCCGTGGTCACCGAGCCCAAGCGCGCGTCTAACGCGCTGAAGTGGGCGACGACTGAAATGGAGAACCGCTATAAAGTCCTGGCCACTGTGGGTGTCCGGAACATTGACCAGTACAACACGCTGCTGAAGAAGCCCCGAAACTTGGAACTTTTCCCTGAAGATCAAAATTCGGAACGCAAGCCCCTCCCTTTCATTGTGATTGTTATTGACGAACTGGCGGACTTGATGATGGTAGCTTCTAAAGACGTCGAAGACTCCATAATGCGCCTGGCCCAAATGGCCCGTGCGGTGGGAATCCACTTGATTGTGGCTACCCAGCGTCCTTCGGTCGATGTCATCACGGGTGTCATCAAGGCCAACTTCCCCTCACGAATATCGTTCCGGGTAGCCCAGAAAGTGGACTCCAGGACCATTCTTGATCAGATGGGCGCTCAGCAGCTTCTGGGCAAGGGGGACATGCTTTTCATTCCTCCCGGCTCATCCAAGTTAGTGCGTGTCCATGCACCTTTTGTAAGCGAAGAGGAAATCGTTCAAATCGTCAATCACCTCAAGGTCCAAGGCAAGCCGGTTTACAATGGGTCTGTGTTGGAAGATTCCGGAGAGAAGGGCGAAGCCAACGAACTGGACCAGGAGGTTGATGAGCTCTACGAAGAAGCAGTCCGAATTGTAGTTGAGATGGGGAAAGCCTCGACATCTACGCTCCAGCGCCGTCTGCGTCTCGGCTATGGGCGGGCGGCGCGGCTGATCGATATGATGGAACGGGACGGCATCGTAGGAGCGCCTGACGGCAGTAAGCCACGAGAGGTCCTGAAGAAAAAAGACTACTTTCGCGAAATGGACGAGGAGCGGCGGGAATAAACAAAAGCCCAAGGCCCAAAGTCCAAGGTCTAAAGTTGCAGAAATCAGACATTCTGGCATCAGGATGCATGAAGGATCAGGTCGGACCAATTATTAACCGACGCAGGGAAACAAGCCGACTGGAATTGACACCAATCCTTCAACAGTTGGAACTTCTGCGAACCTCCACAGCAAGAAAGGTGAGGGAACAGGTATCATTAGAACCGAATGCAAAAAATCGCGCCGCCAGGCCCAGTTCCGCCTTTAGACTTCAGATTTTATACTTTCGACTTTGGACCTTGGAATTCAGGCTTTCGGCTCGCCTTCTCCGGCCAACGAATCGCCCAGCCAATTCAGATATTCCTCCGACCCTTCAACAATCGGCAGGGCAATGATTTCCGGCACACTGTAGGAGTGTTGGTGTTGGACCTCTTTTCTTAACTCGTCGAATCTTGGCCGAGAGGTCTTGATGATCAAAAGGATTTCCTCATCCCGAGTCACCTTGCCTTCCCACCAATAGAAGGAAATGACTCCTGAAGTGACATTGACGCACGCAGCCAGACGCATCTCCACCAAGCTCCTGGCCAATTGCTCAGCCTCTTCCCGTTTGCCGCAGGTCACAAGAACGACAATCTTGTCAGTCATTAGGTTTTGCCTTGAGAATTCTGTTTGAGACCACCCGGTTTTTGGCTACACTGAAATGTCCACTCGCGCGAACTCCGTGGTGGGATCCTCATCAATCTGTAGCAATTCAGATTAGCGAAATCAAGTTATTCTGGCAAAAGAAACTTGACGACGACCTCTAGAGCTCGAAAGCCGTTTTTCAAAAGGCTAGTGATCCTAATGGTGAGTTGCATCTTTTTAGCCTACGGGATCTATGGGGGGAGAGAGTATCTTCGGCTCAAGGAAATGGAACTCCAGAACCAGAAACTCCTTAAGGAAATCGAACAGATGAAGGATGAGAATCTGCAAATGATGCGCGAAATCAAGGCCCTGAAGACTGACCCCAAAACTATCGAGAAGATCGCACGGGAAGAACTTGGAATGGTGAAACCGGGCGAGATCAAAATTACCACGGCCAAGCCGGAATCAAAGCCTCCCAAGGGTTCTCGTCCAGGGACGGAATCCGACGCTGGTCCGTCTCGATGAAGCCTGAGCCAAGTCGCAATTCCATCAATCTGATTCCCCACTCCTGAAGGTTGATCTTGCTGCCCCATCCGAAGGCACTTTTTAAAGGAAGACGGATTTACTGTCGTTGGTCATATCTTTTCATAGTTCGAGCATTTGAACTGCAGGTTAAGCCTCACGAGCCGGAGCACATTTTCTCCCTTCATCTTTCATTCTCAATCCTTTCCTTGATTATTTGCCTTGACTCTTTCTCAAGACCGTCCCTATAATTCGAGCAGATGGCGCGGGGTGGAGCAGCCTGGTAGCTCGTTGGGCTCATAACCCAAAGGTCGCGGGTTCAAATCCCGCCCCCGCAACCAATCTTCCCCCTCTTCAAGTCCTTCTAAGTCTTTGCTGTCCCACACCTTAATCATCAGTTCACTCGTTTTGGTAAAATCTCCTCATCCTGCTCATTTTCCTCATTTGCTAA
>DATKMG010000592.1:0-7175 GCA_035541995.1 Terriglobia bacterium | reverse complement strand
GGCCATTGCCAACGGCAACACACAGGGGATCTCGACTGACCTCCTGATCCGTGTCCTCTCCGCCACGGGACATAAGGCTGAATTGCGCGTTCGCAAGACCGCGGCGTGAGATCGGCATCTTTGCCTACTGCGGTTTTTCCTGGTGCAGGGGAAACCGGGTCGGACCAAGACAAGTCTCTGAAATTTCAGCCGATCTTCGCAAAAAGAGCTAGTATTTCAGCCTTAGAAGCCTGTTTGTGGTGCTGAAAAAGACCCTTTAAGGCCCCCGAATCAGCCAGGAGACGGACCGTGCCACGAGCCCATCGATATTACTTGGCTGGACGGATCTGGCATCTGACTCACCGCTGTCACGGGCGGCAATTCCTGTTGAAATTTGCCTGTGACTCGCAAGCCTGGATCGGTTTGGCTCTTCGAAGCCCCCAGCGCTTTGGACTGTGCGTGTTGGATTACATGGTCACCTCCAACCACATTCATTTGCTGGTCGATGATTGGAAAGGACGTGAGGTGATTCCACAGTCCATCCAGATGACGGCTGGCCGCAGCGGGCGGGAGTAAAATGATTGACGTTAATCACTCGCCAATTGAGAAACACGATCTTCAAATGATTTTCCACTACTTGTTGTCACGAAAAGTGTCTTTGTAGTGGAAAGCCAAGTCTTCCGCAGGACCGAGCAAGATCCCGCTTAGTCTTTTTGCTAAAGCGATGTGATTGCATCACCTGAAGAAGCCGCTGGCCATCAAGTACTGGGATGAGGGCCCAGTGATTGCGATTCAGAAAGGCAAAGACGATACCCGGATCGTAGACCCGAATTCAATGGGCGATCTAGCTGAAATATACATGGTGCGAGCCGATCACTGGTCTCAGCCTCGCAAAGAGAAATACATCATCGTCGAATACATTCACCGCGCGGACCTAATTGCCTACGATCAGTTTGACAAAACTGCTTGGAAATTTCAGTTCCATCAAGAATCACCAGAAGAGACCAAAGACTGCCTTAGCTGGGTGGCTCGAGGGCCATCCTTCCTTCCAACGGCGTTCGGTGCGAAAGAGGTGCTTCCGAATCCGAAAAGACTGCCCTGCTTCTTAACGACAAAGCCACCCACACCACTCTTGCCCACTCCTACGACACGCTGACCCACATGTACGACTGTGCAACCCCGCCCCGTACATGCCTTTTACCCACAAGTCCCCCGGCAAAGAACGGGATCCCGAACCTAACCTCGACTACTTCGGGGGTGCTTCTTGGGAGTGCAAGGGCGGCGTTTCATGTACCCGGATCCAATTTCGTTCGGACTGACCAGAATAGGGGACCCTCAACGCTGGAATCTGTTTTCGTATACGCGTAACAATCCACTAAGGTTTGTCGATCCTGAAGGGATGGAGGTAACTGTGTTCATGGAGATACAGAAGCAAGGCCCTTCGTTCATTCAAATTCACAACGAAAAACACAGCGTGATTTTCAGCTACGGCCGGTATGCTGGTGGTTCATCGGGGTCGAATGCAAGAGGGTTGAACCCAGTCGGACTAGGTATCCTGATAAGGATCGACGGTGATAAGGACGTTGAGAAGTTTCTCGCGGTGATCAGCGACAATTGTTCTTTTCGGGCGAAAATTTTAGTTGACGTTAGACAACTTCAGTGAATTCTACGAAAATGTTTCCTAATCGAACGGTTTAGTTGGCGGAGGCTCTTTCCCTCGTTGTAACTATTGTCAGTCCAAAAGAAATTCCGGCCGGTATGATTCCGCCAATGCCTTGACGAGGCGTCGCTGACTTCCGGAATTGAGCACATGGGCACTCTTGATGCTCAAGCGAGTCCAACCGCGATAGAAAGGGCGTGGTTCAATTGACTGATCTTCTCGGGAGTGAGCGAACCAATATAGTTCGTCAGCCGTACCTTCTCGAGACTGATCAATTCATCACAGCAGATGGCGCTTTCGTGCTTGAGCCCTTCCTCGATGCTGATGGGAACCTCGGTTGCCAGACCTCTTTGCCGTGAGTATACGGGAGCACAAATCACTGTGCTGAAGCCGCTGTCAATTAGCACTTGCCGGCTGACGACAACAAAAATACGGTGACTCTTCGGATCCTTGGCTTGAGGTCGGGGGACTCGATACAGGTCGCCGCGCCTCATACCGGCACCTGATAAAGCAGCGCGTCCTTCGCCTCTCGGTTGAACTCGTCGGCATACTTACGCAGGATCTCTGCATCTCGAGCATCTCGTTGTTTGAGCTCCAAATGAGCAATCAAGAGGCGAGCAGCGGCTTCCATAAATAAGGAGCGGTTCTGGTCGTATTCGTCAAGATGACCATCGATGGCTCCAAGCAGGTCTTGTGACAATGTTACTGAAGTTTTGATTTTCATACTCCAATTATACTCCAGAAGGGATGACAAATCTACCTCCAATCTTGCCATCACTCCAAAAAGTGGAGAGAGTTGAAAGGAGCAAACATCCAGACATTTCCAGGCAGCAAGCCGTCTTAGCGTTCAAACGTATGGTCATAGATTTGGTCCCGCTGAGTGGTCACGAACCTCCCTTCCGACTGTCGCTGTGCGAGACCTTGATCGGGCTCCGGCTCACTATCGGGTTCAACTGTAAGGGCGGACCCCTTCGAAACGTCCTTGCTGAGCGCCTCGTGGAGAGATACCGCATCATTGGTGTAAATCTGAGCATCAGACCTAGTGCTAGCAGACCTAGGGTCAGACTGCCACGAAACCCCTGATTTTATGAGGGTCTTGGCCGGATCAGGGTGATTAGTCCGCGGAAAAGGTGAGCTAAAATTCCTGAGGCACTCCGTTTGGGCTTACATCTTACTGTTTGCCTCGCCCGGGCCGGATTGTTGCTCTCCGTTCTAAGCCCTATTGAGGGCGATACCTGATGTTTGCTTCATCTTCCAGGCCACTCGTCACACCCAACGCTTGATGTTACAGGCGGCTCTGATCAGATAATTCTGCAGCCCCACCTTTCGATGACCCCGATAGAGGGCTCGTCGGAGCCCATGCGCTCAAACCAACTCGCTGTATGTCCCTTCAATCGCGTTGCGATGCCTGATCCATTGAAACGGTAATTCACCGAAGAAAGAAGACAAAGGCCCCGTTTCCCTGCACATGCCTGGCTGTTTCTGCTGTCTCATGTGAGTTGTTGCTCATTTCTGGTTTCTGCATCGACACCGACAGGTCGCACAGTGAGCCAGGGCTGAGAATTCCGGCAGGCACGATCAACCACACCCGGTTGTACCGGTGTCTGGATCGGCTGATTCCGCACAAGACCCAAGTCGAGCGACACCTGAAACAGCGTTATGGGGAGTTGTTCGGGGCGGAATTTGACGTGTTGCTCTATGATCTGACCAGCAGTTATGTGGAAGGAGAAGCGGGGAAGAATCCCCTGATGCAGCGGGGGTACAGCCGCGATCATCGGCCGGACTGTAAGCATTATGTTAGGCCTCCCCTTATGTTGTGTTGAATCATGGCTCCGTGGGCAACTCCATGTGGTTGCTCCGTGAACACCACATAAATAAGGGACTCCCTTTCAGGGATCAGAGTCCCCGGAGGAACGCCATCAGGCCTTGGTTTTGGTGCCAACTGGCTTTTGGCACAGTGGTCATGATTTCGCAATGGGCCAATGCCTTGGCTTTCATTTCCAGATCGACTTCGGCATAGACGTTCGTGGTGTCCAATGAAACGTGGCCCAGCCAAGCACGAATCGTGTTGAGGTCAACCCCTGCACGCAGGAGATGGACTGCCGTCGTATGACGGATGGTATGTGGGCTGATCGCCTTGGCACCAAGCGTGGGTGTGTTTTGTGCGGCTTTCAGGGCGCAGCGTTTGATCAAAGCATGGATGCCGAAGCGGGTAATAGGCCGTCGGAGCCGATTGAGGAAAACAGCTTCTTGCGGAGCATGTCCGGCGGTGATGGACCGAAGGACATGAACCGTCAGTGTCCAGAGAGGACAGAAACGGGTTCTTCCGCCTTTCCCCAGGATCTTGACGGCCGAAGCACCTCCCAGATTGAGGTCAGCCAGCGTCAGGTGGGCGGTCTCATCTGCTCGTGCCCCCGTATTGTATAGGAAGAGCAATAAAGCGTAATCCCTCAGGCCCTGAACCGTTCCCCGATCTGGAGTGTCTAGAAGAGTGTCCATTTCGGATTTTTCCATGTAAGCAAGGGCAGCTTTGGGTGCCTTTTTGAATGGGACGGCGCGTATGGAGGTACACCAAGCCACGTGTTCAGGACTCCGGTCCCCGATAAAGCGAGCCAGGGCATGGATCGGAGCCAGGCGCTGATTGCGCGTGGCGATGGAACATCTCCGTTCCTGCTCCAGATGGGCCAAGAAGAGGCGGACCACGTTCGGGGAAAGATCCTCGATGGACAGCTTGTCGATCGGCTTGCCGATTTTCGTGGCGACAAAGGGTAACAGCAAAGCCATTGTGTCGCGGTAACTGACTTGGGTATTGCGGGTCAGGTTGCGTTCCGTGACCAGGTGATCAAGCAAGAAACGACGAATCCAGGGACCGATGAGCGTAGAGTCAAACATGGGGGATCTCCTTAAAGGCATAGTGTTCGAAGCGACGGTTGGCTTCGCGTAAAAGTTCCGGGGTCATGCTCAGGTAACGTTGGGTGGCGGCGAGGTCGACGTGCCCCAGATAGGTAGACAGGTGAGGCAGCAGACGCTGGACGTCCTCCCCTTGGCGATACCAGGCCACCAATCGGTGCACGGCTGCGGTGTGCCGAATATCGTGAACGCGAGGCTGGTAGCGGGCACCATCGGCTCGTTTGATCCCAGTGATCCGGCGCAGCCTGCGAAAGATCCGGGTGGCGTAGGAATCGGATATGGACGTTCCCTTACGCAAAGCGAAGAAAGGATATTCCGCCGTGGGCGGCTTGGAACTGGGCCAGCGTTGTTTGACATAGGAACTGAGCTCTTGCGCCAGTCGCGGACCGATCGGAACTAGCCGCGACTTGAAGAACTTGGTGTTATATACGGTGATTAACTGGTCGACCAAGTCGACGTCTCCAAAGGTAAGGGAAACAGCTTCGTGGATACGCAGCCCTGTCCCGTAGAGCATCAAAAACAGAGCCCGGAAAACTTCGCCTAGGAAGGGAGTCCTCTTGAAACATAGGGTAGGGATGGCGACTAACAAACGTCGCAGTTCGTCCAGGGTGTAGATGTATGGCGGGCAGGGAGGAGGTCGTTTGGGAACGATTTTCGGCAGAGGCGTAGCGGACACATATCCTCGGCTGAGGGCGAAGCGATAGAATCGACGAAGCAGTCCGAAACGGTAATGCCAAGCCGCTGTAACAGGGCCTTTTCCATTGATGAAGTCACAGATTTGGGCAGGTTCAATGTCACGCATATCCATGTCCCCTAGCCGCCGGCACAAAGTCTTGAGGCCCCTGGCCTCGCTACGAAAGCGCATGCCGACCGAGCGTTTGACGGACAAAAACTCATTGGCGACGTCGATCAGTTTCATAGGAGGCCTCCCAGATCGAAGGCGGCCACCTGGCGCAAGCCAGCCAGATCCACCTTGGCATAGGTGCGGGTGGCGGAAGGGTGGTGGTGTCCGAGGTGATCGCCGATTTCCTTCAATGAGAAGTGCTCAGAAACCAGATGCGTGGCGCAGGCATGGCGTAAGCAATGAGGTCCCCGGTGAGGCGAGCGAACCCCCAAAGCTTGCAGACGAGGAGCGACGACCTTATGAAGGGAGCTTCTGGCCAGGCGCCGATGAGGAATCGTCAGTGTCAGGAAAAGCTCACGGCGGGGGCACTTTACACGGACCTGCTGCAGATAACGGAGAATGGCGTTCCCCACGACGGGGATCAGAGGATACGTTCGCATGCCTCCACGTTTGGCGCGGGCAATCTGGATATGATCCTGTTCCCAATGGATGTCTTCCAAGCAAAGTCCCGACACTTCGCTGGCGCGCAGTCCATAAATGGCAAAGAGCATCGCCATCGCCCGATCTCGAATATCGCGGGGGCGATCGGTGTCCATGCTGGCCAGCAAACGCCGGACTTCTTCCCAGGTTGGCCCTTGCGGCAGGCTTTCGTTTTGATAAACGCGGGGACTTATGACAGCTTCCACCATGGAAGAAGGGCACTGTCCCTGAGCACTGGCGTAGCGGAAAAAGCACCGGAGCGTGGTGGCGAATCGGGCCATCGTAGAGCGAGCCCATCCTTTGTCGCCGCAGACCTTCATGTACGCATCGATATCAGCGGCTTGGATTTCCGAGAGGGATTGTCGCTTGGTTTCATACCACCGCAGGAAAGGTTCGATGGAAGAGCACTCCATTGCGACAGTTTGTGACGTCAATCCGCGCTCTTGGTCCATCCAACGTGTATAGTCGTCCAACAGCGCCTGAAAGCGGGTTGGTGCCTTATTGGGGATCAATCGCCCTAGGAATCGCAGCCATTGCGTTGCTGTACCGCGGAAGTGTTTATAAGCGGCTTTGCCATGACGCAGGCGGCCATGACGCCATCGATTGTGGACCCACTTGGCCGCTGCCGCCTTGATTTGATCTGGATTGACTCGGAGGTCCGGGTAGGCCTCAAAGCTGCGCACCACCCACAAGAGTTCTTCGGCGAGTGATACCAGACTGAGAGGGGCGTATCCTTGCTCCGCACAGTGCGTCAGGTAGCGACGGCGTTCTTCCTGATAGGGAGCGCTTTTGTGACGGGCGATAGTTCGTTGGTCTTCGAATAATTCTTCAAACATGACGATGCCCTCCTTGAGAGAAGTATGCTTCTGGTCATGGCTGTCAAGGAGGCAAACGATAGAAAGAGGGAACTACATGGACATCAAAGGGCAGGATTTATGTGCTACTCCGCGACACAAAATCGTTGAAACGGAGGAACTTTCAAGATCAACACAACATAAGGGGAGGCCTAACATAATGCTTATTATGTGGAACTCCACATAATAAGCAGGTGGTGATTGCCCTGATCGTCAATGGGGAAGGATTTCCCTTGAGCTACGAGACCCTGGAGGGGAACCGCAGTGATGTAACGACGCTGGAAGGGCTGATGCGGATGGTGGAGCGCAAATACGGCCGGGCGCGGCGGGTGTGGGTGTTTGACCGGGGAATCGTCAGCGAAGCCAATCTGGAAGCGCTGCGGAAACGGGGTGGGCAATATCTGGTGGGCACGCCGCGTTCGAAGCTGAAAAAATTCGAGAAGGCCCT
>DATKMG010000591.1:0-4060 GCA_035541995.1 Terriglobia bacterium | reverse complement strand
CCCGCATGCCGGTTTGCCTACGCACTGTATTAGAGGCAGTGTTGAGAAATTACGACGGCACACGGATCACCGAAAAAGACGTTCGAAATCTGGCTAACTGGGCACCGCGGGGATCTCGGACCGCGGAAATTCCATTTGTTGTGTCTCGTATTGTCCTTCAAGACTTCACGGGAGTCCCACTGTTGGTTGATCTGGCCTCAATGCGGTCAGCTGTGGCGCGAATGGGCAAAGACGCAACAATTATTGAGCCGCTGGTCCCTGTGGATCTGGTTGTCGATCATTCCGTTCAAGTTGACTATAGCGGCACGAATGAAGCTTTCAGGCTGAACATGGAAAAAGAAATGCAACGGAACCAATCCCGCTACCAATTCATGAAATGGGGGATGCAGGCATTCAAGACCTTCAAGGTGGTCCCTCCAGGTATCGGCATTGTTCACCAGGTGAATCTGGAATACCTGGCCAAGTGCGTATTGGAGAAGGAAGGAGTCTTTTATCCAGACACGCTGGTTGGAACGGACTCTCATACCACAATGATCAACGGTCTGGGAATTGTGGGGTGGGGAGTTGGGGGGATTGAGGCTGAAGCAGGAATGCTTGGGCAACCCGTCTACCTCCTCACCCCGGATGTTGTCGCCGTTTGCATGAAAGGCCGATTGAAGGCAGGTGTCACTGCTACAGACTTGGTCTTGCATTGTACCGAATTGCTTCGCCAGGCCAAGGTGGTTGGAAAGTTCGTGGAGTTTTTCGGAGAAGGGGCAGCCTCATTGCCGGTGACCGATCGCGCCACTATCGCCAACATGGCTCCTGAATACGGGGCCACGATGGGGTTCTTCCCAGTTGACGAAGAGACTTGCCGCTATCTTCAGGCGACTGGCCGCAGCGATGAGCTCGTGCAGAGCGTCCGCAATTACTACAGAGCCCAAGGGATGTTCGGAATCCCTGGGATTGGGCAATGCGACTATTCCCAAGTGCTGGATCTGGATCTGGAAGAAGTCCAGCCCGGAGTGGCAGGACCCAAACGGCCACAAGACCGGATCAACCTTACGGAGCTTAAGAGCCGGTTCGTCGACCTCTTAAGTAAACCCGTATCGGCAGGCGGATACAGCAAGACTAAGGAGGACTTAGGAAAGAAATTCCCAGTCAAGGTTGGTAAGAACGGATCGGTAAACCTGAAACACGGAGATGTGGTGATTGCAGCCATTACCTCCTGTACTAACACTTCCAATCCGACGGTCATGCTGGCTGCCGGTCTTCTCGCAAAAAAAGCCGTGGAGCAAGGGTTGTCAGTGCCGCCTTATGTCAAGACTTCGCTGGCACCCGGTTCGCGTGTAGTTAGCGAATATTTAAACAAGACCGGCCTGCAGAAGTATCTGGACCAGATCGGGTTCAATCTGGTGGGCTATGGATGCACCACATGTATTGGGAATTCCGGTCCGTTAGAGCCTAAGATCGAAGAAGTCATTACTCGCAACGATCTCATCACAGCAAGCGTTCTTAGTGGCAACCGGAATTTTGAAGCGCGCGTCCACCCGAGCGTCAAAGCCAATTTCCTGATGAGTCCCCCGCTGGTAGTCGCATTTGCGTTGGCCGGTCGGGCTGATATCGAACTGTCGCATGAGCCCATCGGTTATACGGCTATGGGGAAACAGGTGTTCCTGCGAGACCTCTGGCCTAGCCCTAAAGAGGTGCAAGACCTCTTATTTTCTGCCTTTGACCCGGAGACATACCGGAGCCTTTACCGGGACTTCGCACAACAAAGCCCTTTATGGAATGATATCTTCAGTCCGGGTGGAATCCTTTATGAGTGGGATCCCGAATCAACCTACATTCAGGAACCACCGTTCTTTGCCCAATTCAGCATGGAACCCGGTTCAATAACCGAGATACGGAGAGCCAGACCTCTCGCTATACTGGGAGATTCCGTCACAACGGATCATATCAGTCCCGCAGGTCCCATCAAGGCGACTTCGCCGGCTGGAGTCTATCTGCAGTCCCAAGGAGTGACCCCGGCTGAATTCAATAGCTATGGCTCAAGGCGGGGGAACGATCGTGTAATGACCCGAGGCACGTTTGCCAACGTCCGAATCAAGAATCTCATGGTCCCCGGTGTGGAAGGGGGAGTCACGCTTTACCAGCCGACGGGTGAACGAATGAGCATTTACGACGCTGCTATGAAATACAAGGCGGATGGTGTTCCGCTCATGGTTTTCGCAGGACAGGAATACGGAACTGGTAGTTCTCGCGATTGGGCGGCCAAGGGTACACTATTGCTGGGGGCGCGCGCGGTAGTTGCTCAGAGTTTTGAGCGGATTCACCGTAGCAATCTTGTGGGCATGGGGGTCCTGCCTTGCCAATTTAAGGAAGGGATCGGCGCCGCGGGGCTGAAGTTGGAGGGTACCGAATTTTTTGACCTGCTTGGGCTAAACAATCAGATTCAGCCTCTGCAGGATCTGACGCTCGTCATTCATCGTTCTAATGGGAAGAGCGAACATGTCCCTGTGACCTTGCGGATCGATACCCCGATTGAGGTTGATTACTATATCCACGGCGGAATCCTCCCGTATGTCTTGCGGCAACTTATCGCAAAGCAGTGCTCCTGAAAATATTCCTCATCGTTTTTCTTGTGCTCGAAAAGGAGACCTCCGAGTAGGATAAAGAGGGCGAGTTTGATTCTCTAGGATCTTAAACTCATCATCGGCTCGAGTCGATAGTCCCCAGTCTACTTCAGCGGTGCCCCAATATGGTTCACGATCATGACACACCTGTTTCGGGCCAAGTACATACTGAGAATCCCTTGCCAGGGGCCAGTGCGGCCCTGGGGCTGTTGCTCCTAATTAACCTCTTCAACTACATCGACAGGTATGTCCTGGCGGCTGTGGTTCCAGACATTGAGAGGTCTTTCTTCTCATCCCCGGAACGGACCGGCGTGGCGGTTGCGACCTTTTTTTCCAGATTCGAGCACTTGTTTGGATTTACGCCCAGGGCGGCCCTGGAGGGCTCCCTCTCTACTGCATTCATGGTGATGTACATGGTGGCTGCTCCCGTTTTCGGGAGATTGGCGGAGCGCCGTTCCCGTTGGGTTCTGATTGGGGTCGGAGTTGCCTTATGGAGTTTGGCCAGCGGGGCTTCAGGACTTGCTCCAACCTTCCTGGCTTTGCTCCTGACCCGCTGTTTCGTCGGGATTGGGGAAGCCGCTTACGGTCCAGTTGCCCCGGCATTGATCTCGGATCTATATCCCATGAAGATTCGTGGACAGGTGCTCTCCTGGTTCTACATGGCGATCCCTGTCGGTACCGCTCTGGGTTACGTTTTGGGTGAACAGATCGTTAGATCGGGAATTGGCATCTCCGGAAATGCTCCTCTGGCCTTTCGTGAGAGTTGGCGTTGGGCATTTTATGTGGTGACGCCTCCCGGACTGGTTTTAGGGATCTGGTGCCTCTTCATGCGAGAGCCCCCCCTCGGTCAGGCCGACCCGACGTTTTCACAACCCAAGAGGGAAATTCATTGGAAAGACTACCTGATTCTGGCAAAGACGCCCTCTTATGTTTTGTGTACCCTGGGTATGGCTGCCATGACCTTTGCCATGGGAGGGATCGGCTTCTGGATGCCATACTATCTTGGACACAAACCGGGAGTTCATGGTTCACCCACGACAGTCTTTGGGATTATCCTGGTCGTAACAGGATTGCTGGCGACCTTGCTTGGGGGGATTGTGGCAGACAAATTAAGAACCCATTTTTCCGGCTCTTACTTCCTGGTTTCGGGGTCGGCCATGCTTATTGGATTTCCGCTGGCGTGGGCTGTCACTCACTCCTCATTCCCTTGGATCTGGGTGTGCTCATCTTTAACCTGTTTCTGCCTCTTCTTTAACACAGGACCAACAAACACCATTCTAGCCAACGTCTCGCATCCGTCAATGCGGGCCACCGCTTTTGCGGTCAACATTTTCTTCATTCATGCCCTTGGCGATGTGATTTCGCCCCTGGTAATCGGATTGATCAAGGACAAATACAATCTGGATGTTGCTTTCCGGGTCGTGGCGGTTATGTGTCTGGTCAGC
>DATKMG010000590.1:0-5448 GCA_035541995.1 Terriglobia bacterium | reverse complement strand
TGGTCAGAGAATAGACTCATCAGACGTTATAAGTTTTTCACCACTAATCAAGGATAAATCTTATATTGCCGGTGGAAAATTTTCTTTTCGGGGCTTCAAGTTTCTGTTATTTCTCCTACCTGAGGGACCACCAGAACAGTTAACAGGCATTCGATTTGGAGAGGAAGATTGGGGGCAAGCTCAACTTAATTATCATAATCGCTCTATCACAGAGGAAATACAAGGACATCGTCTCTCTCAAATTGTTGACATTGACTGGGGAATATCTTCCTCCTAATATTAGTCCGGCAGGCAGCGCTCCGCCGCTCGGGAGCCGGCGCGAATTGCCGGAAATGTGTAATAATTCTTTAGAAGGAGACACTATGAAACCAAAATTTCAATCGAAGCAGGAAGTGATTATTAATGCCAATTTGGAAAAAGTGTGGGAATTTAATATGGACTTGTTAAAAATTGCAGAGTATCATCCGCGTGTAAATAAAGTTGACTTAATTTCGGGCAAGCAGTTTCGAGAAACTGGCGTATCTTATCAATGCCATTTAAAAGATGGGAAGAATACCTGTATTGAAAAAGATATTGAAATTGTTCCGATGCAAAAACTCGTTACCGTTTTTCCACAAGACACAATGGGGCTCACGAAATTATTGCCTGACTATGTAGTAGAGTCAAATCTTTCAAAGATAGGGGATAACGCCACCAAAGTAGAAATGTCACATTTCTATTCAAGTTCAAAATTAATAGTGTGGTTGCTAAATTTCATCGTGAAAAGAAGAATTGCACAAGAAACACAGGATACCTTAAATGCTATGAAAAAAAGTATCGAATCTAATACTGGGCATCTCTCAGGCTGAGCCACGACTTTCTCAAAGTCCATGGAAAACGGCATTGCGAAGCGTTCTGCACTGAAACAACCCCCACATATAGCGAGGAGATTGTTTACCACTGCGTGGCACACGTCGACTGGCCAAGAACACCGGTCTCGCAACGACACGAAACAAGGAGTCACGACTTTAAGAAAAGCGCGCAGGCTGAGCAGTTACAATAATTCTTTCAAAACTTGATTATTTCGCTGAGCTCATCTGTTAAGCTTCCACTTTCTAAATGACATACTCGGTCTTATGGCAACTAGAATTGATCATGCGGTTTCCCACCGCCATCTTATTCCAAGAAGACCGATATCTCACCTTCCTCGAGCCTTCTCAGGAAGTGCTATTCGGTTTTCAAGGTGCAGTGGCATCTCTTTGTCGATTATTACCGGGATATAATTGTGAAAGAGTCTCGCGGTCCCGCTGCTGCCGCTGTGCCAATCCGTTATCTGGCTAAGCCAAATATTCTAATTGTGACAGAACTTACGCAAACTGCTGGGCAGGCTTAGGAAGGATGAATTGAAATGGTATTCGAGTATGCAACGATTGTATTTGCCGCTATTTTTTTTGCCATTCTTATCCTGCTCCATTTCCTCAAACGGGAATTCGATCCGACCTGGCGAATGATCAGCGAATATGAAATCGGGCGCTTTGGTTGGATGATGAGAATAGCTTTCTTTTGTTGGGGCGCAAGCACACTGGCTCTATTAATCACTATTTGGCCCTCATTGGGATCCATTAGCGGGACAATAAGTCGTGGGTGGCTCGTTTTGATCGTGATAGCTCAATTCGGGGCAGGGATTTTTAAGACCAACCCTATTACTGAAACTGCTCCCAACCCGACCAATACGCTTCACACGCTATTTGGAATGATCGTCATTCTTACTTTCCCAATCGTAGCCAGCTTAGCTGTTCATAGTTTGCTCCAAAATGATATATGGTTACCAAGCCAGGGTCAGTTGATATTTGGAACGGTGCTGGTTTGGATAGGATTGATTGCCTATTTTGCATCCATAATCATCTCCAGAATCATTGATCCTTCAGTTGAGAGAGTTGGACCGAAAGTTTACCAGGGCTGGCCGAATAGATTTATGGCAGCGACTTACGTTATTTGGTTAATCCTGATTGCAGGGAATGCGCTGCGATTTTTATAAGGTTCGATTCGAGAAATCAAACCATTCAAGGCTGCCCACATCCCCTCCTCTGTAAGAACCAGGCGAAGGCAGGTAGCGGCTGCCCCCCTCGCTTCCCTTCTCAGGGACTAACGCTCCGGAGGCGCAGCGCGGCGTGCGTCAAGCCTGAATCCATGGAATCTAGCTGAAATAAAGCTGAAATATAATTGAGCACATCCATGAGCGATCCATACGGCACATCTTCGCGAAAAGCAGATAAATTGCTTCATACCAAGCTTATGCCGCCGCGTCCGCATTCGGCGGTCATACTACGCGACAACTTGCTCGCGCGGCTAGACGCCGGTTTAACTAAGAAACTCACTCTCATCACTTCACCGACTGGATTTGGCAAAACTACTCTTGCCAGCATGTGGGCTGCCAACGGCAGCTTTGCACCGGCATGGGTGACATTGGATGGGAACGACAACGACCCAACGCGCTTTTGGACGTATATGGTCTCAGCCCTGCGCACGTTCGATCCGGCACTGGGGAGGGCCACGTTGTCGGCGCTGGCAGCACCCCAGCCGGCGCCCACCCAAACACTGCTGGAGGCGTTGATCAACGACATGATGGGCGGGGAGGAGCGGCGCGTGCTGTTACTGGACGAATACCAAAGCATCACGGCACCCGAAATCAACGAAGGCATGGCTTTCCTAATCCAGCAACTGCCGGAGGCATACCACATGGTGCTGATCAGCCGCAGCGAGCCTGCCCTGGACCTGGGTCTTTTAAGGGCACGGGGCGAGCTGGCGGAGATAACGAGGGCGGATTTACAATTCAGCTTGGTGGAAACGCAGGTATTTCTGCGCGAAACGCTCGCCGGCGAACTGGCGCCCGGCATGGCGGTACTGCTACAGGAACGCACCGAAGGCTGGGCGGCAGGCCTGCGCCTGGCCAGCCTTTCGCTGCAAAATAAGAACCCTGAAGAAGCCGAGAAAATCATCCAGACCTTCTCGGGCAGGCACCGGTATGTGTCGGACTACCTGATCAAGGAAGTCTTCAACCGGCAGGACGAGGCGGTGCAGAATTTCCTGCTGCAAACATGCTTCCTGAACCGTCTGACGGCCAGCCTTTGTGACGCCCTTACAGAGACGATTACGGGGGCAAGCACGCTGGAAAACCTCGAACGAGCCAATCTGTTCCTCGTGCGGCTGGAACACGCCGGCGAGCAGACCTGGTACCGCTACAATCCCATGTTCGCGGAGTCGATCCAGGCTCTGGCCAAACAGCGCCTGGATGAAGGGATTATCAGATCGTTATTCGAAAGAGCCAGCGAGTGGTATGAATATCACGGGCTGTACGACGATGCCATTGAAAGCGCATTGAGCGCAAAAGAGTACGCGAGGGCAATCCGGCTGATCGAAAAATACATCGAAATCCACGACATGAGCGAGCTGCAGACACTGAGGCGGTGGATCGAGTCGATCCCACAGGCAGAGCTTCTGCTGCACCCGACGATCTGCTTCACGTTAGCGCAGGTGATCCTGTATGCAGGCGACCGGTTCGCGGCAGCGACGGCGGCAAAGCTGGAGCCCTACCTGGGGGCAGCCGAATCGATCTGGCATTCCCAGGATAACCGCTCCCGACTCGGACAGGTGCTCTCTCTGCGTGGGACAATTGCCTGGTGGCAAGGCGATCTCCAGAAGGCTTGCGAGTATGCACGCCAATCGTTGGACAATCTAGCAGAGTCGGAGGCGCTGTGGCGGGGCAACAGCCTGCTGATTGTCGGCCAGGCGGCCCTGGAGGAAGGGCGGGTGCTGGAAGCACAGGAGAGCATTCTGGAAGCGCGGGCGCTATCGGGGGCGGCCCAAAACCTTTATGCTGTGCTTGCAGCGACGCAATTATTGAGCAAGGTCTTCTACGAGCAAGGAGAGCTGGAACAAGTCGAATTATTAGGCCGGCAGATCCAGAGTGAGGCGGTGGGGGACGAGTCGATGCTGGACGACCAGGGAGAGGCTGCCCTGCTCCTGGCAGGGTGCACTTACGAGCGGAATGAACTCGATAAGGCAAAGCAATATGCCGAACACGCTTTGGAGTTGGGCGAACAACGCGGCAACGAAATGCTGCAAGCGCAGGCCAGTATCCAAATGGCCCGCATCCATGCGGCGGAAAATGAGTGGAGGGAGGCGCACGACCTGCTAATGGCACATCTAGGGCGCTTACAGATCCCAGCAGGCCTGGGCAAAGTACAAAACGAACTGCGGAGGCTGACCATACGAACAGGTGAAATCCCAACGCTCGAAGGGGGGATGAACGCCCTGCCGATGGAGGAACAGGAAAGTTCATCCATGCAAAAGGAAGCGGAAGACTTTACCCTGGCGCGCTTGCGGATCGCGGAAGGACGGAAGGAAGAGGCGCTGGCCTTGTTGGAAACGTGGAAACGGGATGCGGTAGAGAACGGAAGGGTACGCAGCCAGGTGGAGGCGCTCAACCTGGAGGCGTTAGCGCAGAATTCCAACCCGGAAAAAGCCGCCAAGACGCTGGCCCAGGCGCTAGCCATCGGAAAGGAAAGGGGCTTTCAACGCATCTACCTGGATGAAGGGAGTCGGATGGCAGATCTGCTACAGGCAAGTCTGTCCCGGCTGGCCAACCGGACGGTACGCCTATTTGCCACAACTCTGCTGCACTCCTTCCCCGCGGAAATGCAAGCCCAAGAAATAGCAGGTGAAGGGGCGGCGTGGAGCGATGCATTGAGCGGTCAGGAGCTGCGCGTGCTGCGGCTCCTGGCGGCGGGATATTCCAATCCGGCGATCGCACAGGAACTGGTAGTCTCCACCAACACCATCAAGACGCAGGTAAAGAGCATCTATCACAAGTTGAATGTTAATTCGCGCTCGGAAGCACGGGATGTGGCACGGGCACTGCACCTGCTGGACTGAATCACCCGCACAATCACCCGAAATGGGTGAAGCCCAAAAGCTCACCAGAACCTACAATGTGGTCATCAAATAACGGGTAAGAGAAAGGAATTCGAAATGACCCAACGATCCATGCGAGCAGACAGCAACCAGACTATCATTATCAAAGTGGGCACCAGCGTGGTTATTAAAGGCCACGACAGCGACATGCTGGTAGCTGAAACTAAGGGCAAGTGGGGGCTCCAGATTGAACGCCACAGCGCCAACCAGTTTGCGCGCGCGCGCGCCGTGGTTGGCGAAACGGTGCTCTTCGACATTAAGCTGAATAAACCCGGCTCCCAGCCAGACGAAAAAGGATTGGACGAAGTCATCGAAGTAAAATTGGGCACCAGTGGAGAAGTGTTCGTGCCGTTTTCATCCAACCTGAAGATCTATGCCGGCAAGGATATCGACGTGCAGTCGGTCAGAGGCCAGGTGGACGCGTATTCCGGCCGGAACCTGAGCATGCAGGAGGTCACCTGCCTGGGCAACGCCTCGGCCGGCCGCTCGATGAAG
>DATKMG010000589.1:0-16979 GCA_035541995.1 Terriglobia bacterium | reverse complement strand
TCATTGATTACCGCATAAGCATAATAAGGAGCTGCTCCCTCGATCCTGGACACTCTCACAAACCCATTGCTGATCGGGGATGACCCTTGTCCCAAGATGCCCGATATCTGCTTGAACTCGCCGGGAGCAAGGGATTCTTCCAGTATGACTGGAGAAAAACCGGAGGTGATAGTAGGTTCACTGGGGAAGATCTCCAGTTGAAGAGTGATGCTACCCTCCAGATTTGTCCCTGCATTTTGCATAGCCAGGTTGCAGCGGTCATGAGCATTTTGACGAAGACCACACAGGTAAGAAGGCTCATCCAAGCCATGCAACACTCCAGGATATGCCAAGCCGGCTCTCCCCCCCGGAACCGCAGTGGTTGTCCTGACTATAGCAGCCCCCTCAGCGGGAGAGCCGAGACCAAGAAAACGCACACGCAGGGTCCCTCCAAGATTTTCCCTTTCCCCGAGGGAAAGTCCAAGTCCCTTCAGATAGGCAATCGTGTCGGTGATGATCAGTTGTTTCCCTGCAGACAAGTGGTCTCTCGCTTCACCACTTCCGCCACCCATAGCCGCCACATAGGTGTATTCAAGCTCCGAATCAGAACCGCCCCGGTTGGTCAAAGCCAGTTCAGAGGAGAAAAAGGAACCGTTTTGCCCCGCCGAAGATAAGACAACAGGCACGAAAAGAGTGATCTCATCAAACACCTTGGCGACAAAAGCACCATTGCTTCCGACCGTAGGATGATAGCTACCGGGGGCAACAGGAAAGTCACTTCCAGCAATTCCCGTAACATAAGTGTTTCCCTTAGAATCTGTGGCAACTGCATTCCCCGATTCTGCAGTTTGACCAGTGCCCAAGGTCAATGAATAGAGGAAAGCATCACCCATCGCATTCATTTTGGAAACAAATATTCCCCCTTTTTGACCCGAGACAGTCCCGGGGATCAACGGGAAATCTGGTGAACGAGTGACCCCTGTCACATAAGCGTTCCCGGAAAGGTCGACTGCGATTCCAGTCCCGTAGTCAACGGAACTCCCACCAAGATACGTAGAGTAAACCAATCCCGTCCCGTCCGAGTTCAGTTTGCTGATGAAGGCATCCCGGCATATGGATGGCCCGCAATTTCCAACTCCCTGAGCGACTGGAAACGGAGCATTCGGCGTAGTAGGAAAATCGCTGTACGCAGTGTATCCAGTCACATAAGCATACCCCTGTGGATCAACAGCAACTCCCGTAATGCCTTCAAGTTCTTCGGGCGCGACTGAAAACTGCGGGAAGCTGCCACCGAGCCGGAAGTTATACATCACGGTATTCCCGTCCGCACTGACCTTGGAGACGTAGGAATGTTCTCCTTGTCGCCCGACAACGTAAGCATTTCCGCTCAGGTCCACTGCGACCCCGGCCCCTCCTACACCTGATGTTGAATAGACCGCTGCACTCCCGTTGGCATTCAGCTTGGTTATGAAGCCTCCGTTCAAAGAGTCACCGGTTACGTACGCGCACCCGTCAGAATCCACGGCAATTCCGTTTGCACTAATTCCGCCGCTCTTACCAGAAAGGTAAGTGGAATAGATTAACTGCGTCCCAGTGGAATTTAGTTTGCTCACAAAAGCGCCATAGCAACCTTTAAAAGGGACGCAAGCTAACGAACCCGTCTGGAACGCCCCTGTGGTTGTTGGGAAATTGGTAGAACTCGTGGTCCCGGCTACATAAACGTTCCCAGATCCATCTACCGCCAATCCATAGCTGTAATCGGCACCATTCCCTCCCAGGAATGTCGAATAAACCAGATCGGTACCTGCTGGATTGAGCTTTGCTACCAGAACATCAGCACAGGGTACAGTGTTCGGTCCGCTCGCACAGCTGCCCCCTCCGGGGACACTCTGAAACGCTCCCGGAGTCGTTCTGAACCCTATCCCGGCAACACCAGCCACATAAACATTCCCATCCGCGTCGACGGCAATGGCATTCCCACCGATACCCACCACTGAATAGGTTAGAACAGGATCGATGATCAATGGGTTCACGTGGTCATATTCTCCAACATCGAACCCCACCTGTCCGGCTCGGTCAAGAATATAACCGCAGGAAACCCATTTCTTCTTGCCGTCGACTTCCTGGTATGCCCGTGGCCGCTTCTGACGGATTCTCCCCTGAGATGACTGAAAGACAAGGTCACCTGTTTGGGGTTCAATTTGGAGATGGGAATCCGATCCGCCGAGGACCAAATTCAGTGACAGGCTGACTTGTCGTAGGTTGGCTCCCGGCTTGACGACCAGATCATACTCCAACAATTGCGGGTTCCCGTAAAAGACAAGGTCTACCCCCGCGTAGAGATTGCTGTAACGGACCCTCGAATAATTGGGGATATTTGCTCTCCATGTTCGAGGATCTGCGCCAATCATGTAATTGCTTTTTCTCGAGAGTTCCTGCTCTCCATGGATCTCGACATTCGGGTTGGCCCCGCTAAACTTCATTTGAAGCTGCGTCCACGGCTCCAGGCTTTGAGAGTCATGCTTACGCTGTGGCGTTTTCGGAGCTGTTTCGCTGATAGCCTCGACGATGGGTAATGCCAGAATCACCTCATCGGATTTCAGATAAACGGACTGATTATTGGATCTGGACAGATACCTTATCGGCTCGACAGCCTGCCCTTGATTTGGCTCAAAACTAACGGGAATCTTACCGTATGAGGCAAACGCAGACTTGATGCTCTCCCCCGCTATAGATGCTGAGGCTTTCAAGCGTCCTTCTGAGCTGTGCCGCGTATTGTCACCATTCTTAGCGCCTCTGGCAGGTTTTTTTTCTGCTGCGCCAGGGCCGGCCTTATGCAGTTTTCTTGGGGTCCACCGCCCGATGGCACTACCCAACAATACAGCCAGTGAAACCACTAATAGCCAGAGCATGATCTCTCCAATAGATGCGCCAATTCTCCACTGGAACCGTTTCATAATCTTCTCGCCATAAGAACGTTGAATAATCTCTCGAGACTATTAATCAAAAAACCAATTTCAGTGCCATCACAATTTGACGGGCTTCCTGAGGGAGCCGGTCTGGAGTCCCATATGAAGCAACCACACCTGGAATAGAAGCTCCGGTGGCATTATTGAAAGAAAGAGCCCCCACATCCCGGCTGTTGACCTGGATGTAAAGGTTGGGATGATTAAAGAAATTGTAGAATTCAGCCCTATACTGAAGTTTCAAGCCCTCATGTCTGCCAATTCTGGGCAAGTCAAAGTTCTTGCCGAAGGCAACGTTTTGGTACTGAGTCCCAGGGCGCTGAAATGTATTTCTCCCTAACACTCCATTAAAGGGCCCGTTGACAGAACTCAAACAGGCAAACGGGACATCATTGGTGCAACTGCTGTTGCTGTAGTTCTGTGTTGCAGATGAATTCAGCGGAAGAATCAGGAAGACGTTGGGGGTCCTGCTGTCCGGTAGGAGTTGATCACCGGACAGAATATTCGGAATTGCCCCAGTGACGAGAGGACGCGTGTTGTCCCCGACTTCCCGGTCCGGGACGCGAGTATCCTGTAAACTGAAAGGTTGACCTGTTTGGAAGGAGAGAATTCCACTCAACTCCCATCCAGCCAAAAGTAACTTTTTAACGCCCTCCGACCGCGTCAACGATGGGATTTTCCATATGAAATGGCCTGCCAAACGGTGGCGCACATCATGGTCTGAGGATCCTTTGTCAAGCCAGGTATTGAATGCATCCAACGGAAGCACCCCGCTGCCAAGCTGATCGTCCCCACTGAGAGAACTGACATTGTCGATCGAATGACTCCACGTGTAATTTGCTCCAAACTGAAGGCCTAGTTTCCTGACATTCAGGCTTTCGGTGGAGAGTTGAAAACCCTGGTAATCAGCGAATCCAAGATTGTTCACCGTTATCATTCCTGAAGCACTTGGAAACAGCCGTTCTCCGGGATGGCCCACAAACTCGCCGCTCCCGTTACGGTTGTCATTGACAAGACGGTACAAGTGCCAACCTCTTGACCCAATATAGGAGACAGTAACAAGCACCTTCCCGGAGATCTCTTTCTCCAAAGTTAAGTTCCACGCGCCAGTCTTCGCCGTCTTCAGATCTTGGTCGTACCTGATGACACCACTCGGCGGGAGGAAGATGCTTGAGTAAGGAGGTTGGCTACATTGACACAGGCTAGGAAAGAGCGAGTATGGATTCTCAAGGAGTCCCGAAGTGACGGGGACATTGTTCAAACGGATGATGCTGTACCCGGGGGGATTCAGGTTTTCTGCAGTAAATCCAGGAAGCCGATCGAAAAAAAGCCCCACCCCGGCCCTCAGAATAGTGCGACCGTTGCCGGTCAGATCATAGGCAAGGCCCAATCGAGGCCCGAAATTCCCAAAGCTTGGCCGATAGTAATGACCCTGGTACTCCCCCGGAGCATCTTGGACCCGAAGCAGCCGCCCGTTGGCGATCCTCTCGTAGATATTACTTCCTTCACCATAGTAGAAACTCGAATCCAAAACTTGCTCACTGCCGGGGCGATGACCCTCTCCGAAGTACTCATACCGCAACCCGGGAGAGACCGTCAGCCTCGAAGACAGTTTCCAGGAGTCCTGAACAAATCCGCTTGCGTCGTTGTATCGATAATGTCGATGCGTCATGGCCGGCCCGAATGGGGGCGGAATCACATCTCCCGGTACGTGTCCCCGAGGGTCAAGAGACAACTGAAATGATGCCAATTGACCTGAAATAAACCCCGCCAAGTCGCGGAATTCTCCTTGTAAGTTCCGGGTAGGCGACGTTTCGGTCAAGATTCGGTTGTCTTGAAGATGAATGAATTGACCACCGAATTTCAAGTTGTGCTTACCCTTGATCCAACTTGCTGTCTGGTAGAGCTGATAGATGTTCTGGGGCCCGCCAAACACATTCTGCCCAGAAGGGAGCGAGATAGTGCGGCTTGCCGCATTGAGGGATTCACCCATGAATGTGAGCGACGGGAAGCCTGGAGTTGGTACCCCCGAGCCTGACTGAGACAGCCGGTCATAGACCAGGCGGGATTCAGTGTAGAGGTTGCCATGCCAGAATCGAGTCAGGTTTAGGGTTACATTCTGAGTCTGCACCAAAGATGACTGGTCTAATTCCGCAGAATAAGGTTGATTGACCGTGGGGAACAGGTCTGATTTCCGAAAGGCGTATCGTCCGAAAAAACTGGTTTTAGCGCTGAATGTGTAATCAAACCGCCCAGTCAGCAGATAGGTGTCCTGGGGGGGGCCTGCTCCAGCATCGATAGGCCCTGTGCGTGAAGTCGCGGCGAAAGCCGGAATCGTCACATAGGCGTTAATGTTGGAACCACAGACCCTCCCGTAGGGGCAAACCGTTCTGATGCTAACGTCGGTGGTCGACAGCTGGGAAGGGATCGGGAATCGTTGGAAAATGGCATTGGTTCCTGGAGAACTCACTGCTAGAAGATCAGGAGTGGGCACATAATAACTAACACCCGCTGAACTCCGAACCAGGATGGGCTCAATTGCGAAAAAGAAGAAAGCCTTGTCGTGAGACAAAGGGCCTCCGAAAGCCCCCCCCAGTTGATTCCGATTGAAGACTGGACGCGGGATGTCCCGGGCATTGTTTTCAAACGTATTGGCTGCAAACCAGGAATTCCGAATAAAGTCGTAAGCAACTCCATGAAATTCGTTCGTGCCGCTCTTGGTCACCACATTGGCAATAAACCCCACGTTCCGGCCGTATTCTGCAATGAAATTATTGGTCATCAGCCGATATTCCTGCACTGAGTCCAATGGGACTATTTGCCCTGGCCCGGTGTTGTAAGGCTCGTTGTTATCACTACCGTCCAGGAGGAAACTCCCGCTCTCCAGTCTCGCTCCATCAATGGAAAATCCGATCCCTCGACTGACACTGGCAAATGTAGCGCCCGGACTAAGGGTTACGAAATCATAGGGGTTCCTGGTCAAAGACGGCAGTTCTGTCATCGCCTGTTGATTCACGGTGGTACTCAGCATGGCGGTTTCAGCTTGCACCAGAGGTCCCCCCTCTTCTTCGGTAACACTCGAGATCGACGATCCCACCTGCATTACGAAGTTCAGGGCAATGACGTCCTGTACGTGAAGTTTCACGCCAGGTCGCACAATTGTCCGGTAACCAAACATTCGCACAATTACCCGGTAATAACCCGGCGGAAGGTTGGGGATCCGGTAGAGTCCAATTTCATTAGTCTTGGCCAAATAGGCTGTATTAGTCTCGACATTTGTCACCTCAACCTGGCTCCCAACAAGGATCCCACCGAGTGAATCGGTCACTCGTCCGGTCAAAGTCGCCGTCGGGCTGGCCAATCCGCTCCCTCCCACCGTTAGGATAAGCAAGGCAGCAAGTGCGGCCGCCGTAGTATTGCAGGATCGCAAATTTCCTCTCTTCTCCAGACTCTCCCTCGCAGCCTCCACATCTGAGTATGCAGGGGAGGCTCAAGAATTGTGTCAATCTAGTAACAGGGAAAAGCTGCAACCGAAGTTCAGAGTCAAAGAAACCTGAAGGGGAGACCTTACGGATGGTTGGGATTTGCTTTCAGGTAGGCATACATCAATTGTTGTCCTTTTGGCGTTATGCTGCCCCCCACCGGCTCAACCGTCACAAACACCGAATCAATCCTAGCGAGCACCGTAGGATCGTCATACTTTAATACCCAGCGATTCTGGGCTTGGTCATCCGCATAGAAAACACCTAGATTCTGGATTGAGCCGGTTTTAGACTCCACTTGTCCCCAAGCCTGGAAGCAAAATTTCTCCACGGACTTCCTCTTCTTTTCCAAATCATAAGCATAGAAAACCAGGGATCGCCCTTCCGTATAAAAGACCCGTCCAAATGGTTTTCTCGTCCCCCGGCTATCAACATCAGCCACATCGATGATATGGAGATTCCGGGCCCCCATCAACTCTCGAATCTCCTGCGTGGTAGCTAGCAAGTCCCGACTCCGATCTGAGCTTTCTCTCAGAGAATAGAGCTTGTCAGTCAATTCCCGAATCTGACTTTGCTGAGAAGCCAAAGCTGCCACCTGAATCGCGTGCTCCTTGGTCAACCGTGCGATTTCTCCGTTTGCCTTCTGAAGGGCTGCCTCGGCCTCGCGCAGCTTGTCCTCTCCACTCGCCTTGCTTTGAACAGCGACCAATTCCGACCGAAGATCAGCGATTACCACTCTGTTATTCTCCAGTTGCTCATCGAGAGTCCGGACACGCTCCAATCCGCTGGCATAATCCCGGCGCACCTGCTTCAATTCCGTCCCGAGTTTGAGTACCTCTGAAGCTTGCTTCGAGTTGTGCAAATCGGACTGGTCCGTGCCAACTGCTTGAGAAGTATCAGGTGGAAGAGTCGAACCTGGCTTGGCATCAGCCTGCAATCGAGTAATTTCGGCCGTTAATCTAGTCTGTTCGTTTCTGGCCAGTTCATACCTCGAGTGAGCCCGATGCAGCAGAATGCCCAATAACCCTGTCGCCATGCAGAGTACCGCTAAGGCCAAACCGTAGGCGATCCTGCTCGGCTGCCAAATCCGAGCGACATTTTCTATCCAGCTTCCTGCTTGCCGGTGCACCCGCCTGGTTCCCCTCAATGCCTCGTCTGAAAATCTCAACCCCTCCCGATACGCTCTCTTCAGAAACCTACGGCGCACACCGCTTCGTTTTTCGATAGTGAGGCGTCCCGCATCCTCTGCGCTAGCGGGCCCCTCCAAGAGTGGAAGATGCTCGTGCAGAATTTCCATGAAATCAGCTTGCCTGGCGCGGCACACAGCACAAGCAATCAAATGGGACTTGAGCGCACCATATTCTTGAGGAGTGATTTGCCCCAGGGCCGACAAAGCCCCAAGTTCCTCAAAATATTCATGGTTGACTTCAGCGATCTTCGCCACGGCTTCCCCCAGAGGACTTCAATTGGCCTTCTTCTTGAGGCAGGATTGATCCTGCAAATAAGTCCGCAACTTCTTCATTCCGCGATAATAATGATTCCTCACATTTGGAAGAGGTTCGTTCATTTCTTCTGCAATTTCCTTCAGCAAGAGTCCTTGAAAATACGCGAGATCGAGCGCCATTCTCTCCTTTTCATTCAGGGTTTCCAACCCTTTCTGAATCACTCGAGCCCAATCGTCGTAGGACAATCCATTCCAACCATTTGATCTATGCTTAAGATCCCAAGGTTCAACCGGATATTCCTCTCGTGAATCGTAGAAGCTTCGCAAATTCAGATATTTCTGCCGGTTCAGGCTCCTATGATACGCATATTGGAGAATCCAGGTCTTGGGGCTTCCTTTTGCCGGGTCAAACTGGTCAGCCTTTTTATAAATTTCGAGAAAGACATCCTGCATCAGGTCCTCAGCCTCGCCATAATCCCTTAGAATCCTCAGTGCCACAGTCATTACCAACCGATAGTGTCTATCAAACAAAACCGCCAAGGCGTCCTGCTGGCCTTGCTGAAGCTCGAGCATTAACTCCTCGTCAGATCTGTTCTGGAGTTCCTGGAACGTCACATTCACTCCTGTGGGCCCTCAAAAACGCATAGAACTGCCCACCTTCTTCACAGACCTGCATTAAGTATGCAGTCCAGAACGCTGATTTGTGTCACGAAGAGACACAAAAGTGAGCAGTTCAGCAAATTATTGCACCTTCAGACTTCTCGGCTCTCCATTGACAAAAATTGATTCACCACGAGGGATAATGAAGGCTCCTTACACCGCAATTTCATGACTGTAAACTATTTCTACGCCGGATTTCGCCATCTCATCAATTGATCTCTGCACGTCTCCCACTGCCAATTCCACTCCTCGGCATCCGTCCAATACGAGGTATGTTTCAAAATCTTCAGATCTAGCATCAAGTGCCGTAAATTTGACACAATAGTCTGTTGCCAGACCCATGATGTAACAATTACCAACGCCTTGAAGCTTGAGGAACTCTCCCAAGCCAGTTGATTTCATGTGCCCATTGTCGTAGAACCCACTATAGCTGTCGATCCGAGGATCTGTGCCCTTTGGAAAAAGCTTTCGAATCCGTGTCTGCTCAAGATCGGCTGCCAGTCCAGCGCCGCGAGTATCTTGAACGCAATGGATAGGCCAAAGGACCTGAAGAAGGCCGTTCGCCTCTATATGTTCACCTGGTGATTTTCCAGGGTGGTTTGCAGCAAAGCTCACGTGATTGACCGGATGCCAGTCCTGAGTGGCTACAACCAACTCAAATTGTTTAAGCAACCGATTTGCCACAGGAATCACTTCATTTCCAGCTGGAACAGCCAGAGCTCCCCCAGGCAGGAAATCGTTCTGAAGGTCAACGAGGATTACCGCATCCATGGCATCACTTGGCCCGAGTCGACTCTACATAGACCCTCAACTCTGCAAGTTCCTTTTGGAAGCCGCCCGACAAGATTGGGAACCTGCACCATGTCTTGGGGTCCAGGTTTTCGTCGTCCACGTGAAAGGATGGAGCGTACCTTTCACGTTTCCACTGGTTTCGGCACCAGAGACCGAAGAAACGCTCAATCCATTTCCCCAATTGGAGGGAATCATGTTGTGGGAACTGGGATTGCATCAGTTGGAAGACTTCCACCGGCATCATCTTGTCACGAATAGCAGCCCTCTCTATAGCGTCTAACAACTCGTAGGGCATGAGATCTTGTTCGTCGGTTTGCCCTGTTTCTTGGGGACGAAGTTCCGCTGTAGGGGTCTGAGTGGTAACGACCTGGAGTTCAGGAAAGGAATGCAGCCCCTCAGGACCATTCTTTTCCATCCAGCACAGCCAGCGACGCAGGAAGGCCTTATCAATCCCGGCAATGGGACTTAATCCGCCAGAAGTATCCCCATCCATTGTGGCGTACCCGACTGCCGCTTCAGATCGATTGCTCGTTGAGAGCAGTAACGCATTGCGGAGATTGGCTAGCATCCATACGCTCGGGGAGCGAACTCTGGCCTGAATATTCTGTAAAGCCAGATCATCTCGATCCCAGGTCAACTCTCGTCCTACTGCTTCCGAGACTATTTCTACATAATTCCCGACCATCTCATCTACATCAAGTTCCAAGAATTCCGCACCCAATGAGCCAGCAACCTGGCAGGCTGCATTCCGGGTTGTAGTAGAGCTATTCCGGGTTGACTGGTACACACAAAGAAGCAGCTTCCTCATGAGGTCTCGGCTGTTCTCTACCTCCAGCCACTGCGCCGGAAGCCTTTTCATGAAACCCTCTAGTCCAAGTTCCTTTACCCCGAATTCCACCATCAGGCCTACGAGGCAGCAAACGGCAGAGGAGTCGGCACCCCCGCTCAGTGAAACCACAAATCCCTGAGAGCGGCTCTTCCTCAAATAGTCGAAAAGAGCCAGCGAGATGGCCCGTGCAAATTCTTCTTCTTTCAAATGAAGACTAAGCTCCCAAGTCTGATGGACAGGCGGACTTAATTCGGGGGACTGTTCAGCGAAAGAGTACTCGATCTGGACACAATCGTCAGGCCGATCGATCAAGGCTGGGTTGAAACTGCCAGTCCGGGCCTGTTCCATACGGGTGGCATCGATGTCAACAAGTGCCGTCGTCATCTGGCAATCGGCAAATGAAAAACGGGGTCCGATGGCCGCTAACTTCCCCCCGCATGCAATCAAGGCTCCCCCATCATAAATGGCCCGACCAGCCTCATTGCCAAGCAGATTCGAATAGACGTAACTCACACCAAAGGCACGGGATCCTTCCATGACAAATCGCTTTCGGACTTCGTACTTTCCGAAAGCGAAATGACTGGCGCTGGGATTTAGAATAATGTCGACTCCCTTAAGCGCCAGGCCCCCTCCCGGGCGATTGGCAACCCAAGCATCCTCACAGATTTCGAAACCAATCTTGATGCCACCACAGTCGAAGAAAATATCTCCCAGGATATAGATTCTGTCTCCGATGATGATCTCTGTATGTACGCCGCTCGGCCATGGTTTAAACCAGCGCGGTTCGTAATGGATACCCTCCCCAGCCAGGTACTGCTTTGCGGCAAATCCGGCAATCTGGCCATCACAAATCAGGCATGCCGTGTTGAAGACCCCTTTTTGATAAAAAAGAGGCAATCCGATCGAGACAATGATTCCCCGAGTTGCCGCAACCGTATCCTGTAATACTTCCCATGCTGTTCTCAGAACCCCGGGTGAATGAAAGGCATCTTCGCAACCATAACCAGTAATGCACAATTCCGGAAGACAAAGAACGCTCACGTTCTGTTCTTTTGCCGCCCGAATGGCCCCCAGAATGTTGCACTGATTACCTTCCCAAGCCAGGGGGGTTTGATTCAGGACTGCGGCTCCCACCCTGATCAACTTCATAGTTGCTCCTTCGTGATTCTGCCGAAACTCAGCGCCATCCCCAAGGCTGGGTGATCTCGTCAGCCGACACTCCTCGAGCTCTCAAAATCAGTTTCGTTCTGAGATCGTGCAAACGTTGCTCTAATCCCACAGGATATTGGTGAGGGTTTACAAACCGCTTAATTCCGGAATGAAACCGAGCCAGTTGTTCCTGAACCTTCCGTCTGCTCTCGTTAATTGAGGGTGGTGTGTAGACCAATTGGCCCCGGCGAAATACAGGTACAAGCAGGTCCTGATGTTCGGTCCCGGGCAAAATATGCTTTCTACGCGTTAGATCCATTGGATCCACCAAAGTGCACCCATTGCTGATCCCAAGGTCTAAGTCATAAATGATATCTGCGAGGAATTCCCTTTCCGAAAAGAACCGCCGTACTTGATGCCTCCCAGGGGTGGTGATCTTCATCCCTTGCTCTGACAGCTTGACCTTGTGTACCCAGGGTCCCGAAGCTTCACGAAGGGCCGACAATTTGTATACCCCGCCCAACGCCGGCTCTTCATAGGCTGTTACCAACTTGGTACCAACTCCCCAAACGTTGATAGCGGCTTGCTGTTCCTTCAAGCTAGTTATAATATGCTCATCGAGATCATTGCTGGCGACTATCACGGCATCACTGAATCCCGCCGCGTCCAAAATCTTTCTGGCTTCGATGCTCAGGTAAGCCAGATCTCCTGAATCCAGGCGAATCCCAATCATTTTGTGGCCCTGCTGCTGAAGCCAGTGTCCTACCTCCACTGCCTTGCGAACACCATGAAGGCTGTTGTAAGTATCCACCAGAAAAATGCAATTGTTGGGCATCGCCTCCGCATATGACTTGAATGACTCCAACTCGTCTTCAAAGACCATCACCCAACTGTGGGCGTGGGTTCCTTTGACTGGAATCCCAAAAAGTTGACCAGCCAGGACATTTGACGTTGCCGCACACCCGCCGATGTATGCCGCGCGGCTCGCAGCCAGAGCCCCATCAATACCCTGGGCCCGCCGCAGACCGAATTCCAGCACCGGTTCTCCGCGGGCCGCAATTAGAACACGAGCGGCCTTCGTGGCAATGAGAGTCTGAAAATTGATCATGTTTAGCAACGGGGTTTCCAGAATCTGACACTGAAGGATGGGGCCTTGGACACGCAGCATCGGTTCTTGGGGGAAAATGATGGTGCCTTCAGGAATCGCGTCCACGTCACAGGAAAACTGCATTTCCAGGAGATAGTCCAAGAACTCTTGTGGAAAAAGGGGACGGTCATCATTCCCTTTCAATTGTGCCAGGTATCCCGTCTCTTCTGTTGTAAATTGAAGCGCTTGGAGAAAACCGAGGACATACTCAAGCCCACAAGCTACACTGAATCCTCCCTGGAAAGGGTTCTTTCGAAAGTACAGATGAAATACCGCTTCCAGATCTTTAAGTCCAGACTTCCAATAGGCATAGGCCATGGTGAGCTGGTACAAGTCTGTGAGGAGCGCAAGAGAGTGGTTAAACCTCTCTAGTTGAAACGCCGGGAAATTTCTGGAGTCGTGCTTCATACTCTGCCTTATTACACCATAGGAGAGGTGGTGTCAAATCCTAACTTTTTTGTCCTCATGGGCTTCTTTGAAAAAAACTCGCAGCCTCTAACATTTTTCCCTTGCGGTTATCTAGACGGATGTCTATACTGACATCTGTCTAGAGCGAAGAGAATTCGCACACTTCTACATGGAGAATATCGATGCCCCTCAACCACATTGTAATCTCCAAAATGGGAACGGCTTCGTCGAGGAACTACCATCGAACCGCAAGAGCTAAGACCGAAGCAGCTCGCAAATGTGATGTTTGCCGACGTCCCAGCGAGCGGCGTTATCTGGTTGCGCAAGATCTATGGGTTTGTTTATCTTGTGTCCCCAAAGAAGTTCTAACCCAATATCCTGGTTGGGCAGTAAGATAGAGTCTGACCCGACTCATTTCTATTGATGTTTTCCTCACGTTTCTGGCCATGCGACCTTGTCCTATTCCTCTAATTAATACTCCAGAATTGCATTAGCATGTCAAACAACTACCGATGAAGGGAGTGGACCCATGCGTCGACTTGCTCTTGCTTTCAGCAAACAATCACGGCGGGACTTTCTAAAGAAGTCGACCGCTGTCCTGACCGTGTTCGAAAACCGTATGCCGATCACAGTTCAAACGGCACCAAGCATATCGCCTTCCCCCGTCGAATCCAGGTTAAGCAGTAAAGTAGCTAACAAGAAATTCGTCGCGATACAAGTTGGCGCAGTTTCGTTTGTGGACGAAGGCGTCGATCATGTACTCGATATTCTCCAGGAGCGAGCTCACGTTAACACCCTGATGTTGGCTGTCTTTACCTATGGTCGCGGCATCGCCGGCCGTCAACTCCCAGGCCAACCCTTACCCGATCACGGGGCCCAGCAATACGACACAGAGACCTTTCATGGAGGCAGTTACACAGACATACACCCCGAATACTACATGAAAACTGCGCTGAAGAACTTTCGTGCGCCGGACCTGGGCAACTTCGACCTCTTAACGACAGTTGTGCCCAAAGCCAGAGCGCGTGGAATGCAAAGCTACTGCTGGTTGGAAGACGTCTACAATCCACAGTTTCTTCCAGGGTTTGAGACCATGGCGGAGATTGACATTTACGGACGTCGCACTGACCAAGCATGTCTTAGTCATCCGGAAATCAGGGATTTTCTTAAATCTCTGGTCGAGGACTATATCAAGTCCCACAAGATCGATGGAATTATGTGGGGTTCTGAACGGCAGGGTCCCTTTAATCACGCGATTGGCGCACATCACGGCGAATTTGACGGTCCCGCCCCATTAACCTGCTTTTGCCAGTACTGCCGCAAAAGAGGTCAAGATCGAGGAATCTCCGTCGAGCGCGCCCAACAGGGCCTTATGGAGCTGGATCGTTTTGTCCAAGTTGCTCGTTCGGGCCAACGGCCGAGTGACGGCTACTTTGTCTCCTTCTGGCGTCTGCTACTGAATTACCCTGAAATCCTTGCATGGGAAAAGCTATGGACGGACAGCCAACAAGAGGTTTATGGCGAAATCTATGGCACCGTAAAGTCTATCAATCCCCAGGTTCAGGTCGGTTGGCATATCTGGCACAATAATTCCTTCAATCCTTTCTATCGAGCGGAACAAGACTACTCAAAGCTTCGGCAGAATTCGGATTATCTCAAAGTGGTCATGTATAACAATTGCGGTGGACCACGAATGGGAGAATTCCTAAGGAACATCCACACCTCCATTTTTCGTGACGCAAAGCCTGAGGAGACTCTCCCCCTTTATTACAAAATAATGGGGTACGAGGGGGAGGCGAGCTTTGAAAAGCTGGCTACCGCAGGCTTGTCTCCTGAATATGTTGCGCGCGAAACTAAACGGGCTGTTGCCGGAGTGCATAGCGAGATCCCAATCTATCCCGGGATTGACATAGACATCCCAACGGAAAAGGGGGAGAAGAAGACTCAACCCTCGGATGTACGGGCCGCTGTCAAAGCGGCTTTAACCGCGGGGGCCTCTGGCGTGGTTCTCTCCAGAAAGTACTCTGAGATGCGACTTGCCAATTTGTCTGCTGCCGGTGAGGCCCTGAAGGAATTAGGCATCTGAAGCTCAGGGATTGGGGCCCTTTCGGTTCCGATGAGTGGTTGACTGCAGACTACCCAGGCCCTCAATACAGCTGGGCTGCCTTGTCGAGTCCTTGACAAACCTGCGAAGTCTCGGTTAACGTTGCCCAATTGTAAGGGGCGACAGCAGCGGGGGCCCTTCCCAATCTGAACACCCTGATGCACTGCCTATATCAACTGATCTGCTCTGCAGATCTCGGGCGGAAGTGCCTGTCGTATTTGTAGGCCGATTCTGTTGATCTTCGAGATGCACCTCCACCCGGATGATTGCTGGTTCTGCAGGGTTCGAACGGATCAGAAAGGATGCAGGTTCCATGGATATTAGTGCGGCAAAAGACAAGTTCGCGACTTTGCAGACCCTCCCCGGAGATGATGTCCGCCAGATCATGTGGCGGTTTGGTGACCGGTTTGATCTGCAGATGCTGGTTCAATCCGCTCGTTCAGTTGCCCGAGGACCTGTAGCTCGGCTGGTTGCGGAAGGCGCCCGTAATACGCATGAGTGGACAGAGCAGAAGGCCCTGCTGTTGGGGGCTTTCGACGAAGCTGGAATCACTACGGCCTATATGGATCCTGACCAAGGAGGGTATATTGCAGGTCCTAAGAACCTGGCACTGGCACTCATCGCATTCGAATTGTCCTGGGTGGATGGTGGGGCTGCGACTTGCAGTCTTGCCGGAAACCTCGCGCTCGCCCCCATCCACGAACGCGGAACGCCAGAGCAGCGTGATACATATATGCGCCGGGCAGTTCCGCCCTCTTCTGAAGAAGCTCGCAAGATCGGTCGAGGTGCCTTTGGTCTCACTGAGCCCATCCCTTACGTGGGTGTTGAGACCGGACTCCTTGGAGGAAAAGTACGAATTTTCCAATGGGAGAACGGCAAGGAACCCATCCTTCAAGTAGACAAGCGCGGCCGTTTCATTACCAACATGGGTTTCGCCAATTTCGTAACGGCGGCAGTCGATTCTGCAGATGAGCGAATTAAAGGCAGCTGCATGATCATCCTGGAAGAATCGGATCCAGGCGTTTTCGACAGGGGTGTTCCGACACGTAAACTGGTGCATCAACTCTCCTCAACCCGAGATCCGGTCCTCAGTTTGAGAGTTCCAGCCAGTCGAATCGTCGGAGGCTATACGATCAAAGATGGCATCATTGTTCCCCGATACAGCCATGGCGAGATCATTGAGGCAGTGTTTCGCCGTACCCGGGTCACCGTGGGTCTAATGACATCCGCCAAGCTTCTTTCCTCCATCGAACCAGTCATCCGCTACCACCGGAGCCGCTTCCGCGGCGGGGAGAACATTGCCCCGGGTTCCCCGCGATACGAATTGGGGCTCCAGATGAAGGAGGACGTCCTACATCGTTTGGTCGACGTGTGGGCGGCAGGCGAAGCCGGCGCATCACTCGGTTTCGAAGCAGCACGCTTGTTCGACGAACTCGATCCTCTCGAAAAGAAAATGGACCAGATCTTCGCTGAACAGAAAGTCGAAGGGTCTCGCGCGCAAATGAAGCTCTTAAGCGGAGTTCAGAAAGACGCACTGGAGTGTTTGGCTCTATCTGGCCAGAAGCCGGAGTCGCAAAAGGAGGAACGCCTAAAGCAACTTCAATCCAACACGTTAGTTCAATACACGCTTCTGGATTCATTGGTCAATGTCCTCTGCCCCGCCTGCAAACTCTGGAATACAGGTCACGGCGCTAACATGATGCGTGAAGCTGTGAGCTTGATGGGCGGATATGGGATCACGGAAGATTGTCCCGGCTTTCTCGGACATAAATGGATGGACGCCCAGTTGGAAGCCACTTATGAAGGTCCGGAAGCCGTGCAGCGCAGACAATTGAGTGTAACCATGACGAACGAGTTGTTCCTGGCCCGATACCAGATTTGGATCCAGGAAATGCGTCAAATCGCCTCTAGCCACCCCGGTACTGGAGCTTGCACTTTGGCGAGTGCCATGCGCTTGTGGCGCTGGACACTTGACCACCTCCGGGAGAGCACTGATGCGGATGGGACCAAACTCTACAG
>DATKMG010000588.1:0-5029 GCA_035541995.1 Terriglobia bacterium | reverse complement strand
GGGCCTTATCATCGCTGATCCTGGTTTTGGCGAGTCCGCCTAACAGGTTCATCACATTCGCGTCCGGGGCAAAAGACAAGTCAGCTTCCGGAATTTGTCGCTTAACTGCTTCAACCAATTGTCCGGCCGAATAAGCGGGGCTGATGCCCGCTATATTGTATACCGAACGGGACAGTCGCGATCGGTCTGCCTCCGAGAGCATTTGTAGAGCCCGACCCGCATCTTTGAAGTATAGGGCCGGCACCTTGGTTTCAGGCTCTACGAGCAGTACGTACGGCCGTCCTTTTAACGGCTCTTCTATTGCCCAGCAATTGTAACTGGACATGTGGCTCACGGTGGAAAACGGCCCTACTACGGATGGCAGGCGAACTCCCCTGAAATCGAGGCCAAAACGTTGGGCATAATACCTGCCGAGGAGTTCGCCGAACACTTTGCATGAGCCATAAATGGTTGTGGGATGACAACACGTCGTTTCGGTCACTTCACTTTCGGGGAGGTCTTCAGAATAGACCGCTATACTACTGGAGAAGACAACTTGCCGAACCCCGAAGATCCTGGCAACCTCCAGGATGTTGTATGTCCCGACTGCGTTCACGTCAAAGGCCCGCCAAGGGTTTTGCTCAGACGGTACAGAGAGCAATCCTCCAAGGTGAAATATCCGGTCGACATCTCTGCCAAGGACCGCATTGGCCAACTCGGAGAGATTGGCCACGGAACCCGACATATATTCGAAACGGTCCGAAAGTTTTTTCAGAGGTTCGCGAACGGGTGCGACATCGAAAATTGTTGGGCGCTCGCCTTTTTCGATGAGCATCCTGGCGAGTTCCGCACCCACAAATCCCGTTCCTCCGGTGATAAGTGTGTTCATTACTATTCCACCGTCCGGCTAAATGCACAGACTGTCACTGCGAGGACGTAACCCGGATTGCCGGTCAAAATCTCCCCACACCCCCCTTTACTAAAGGGGGGCTTAAGGGGGATATGTAGGCGGGACGCCTGTACAACATTTCACTCCTCGCAACAATTCCACCGATCTCTTCATGATCATGAGCAAATCGGCGCGACTATTTCGCTTTGATTTTCGTACAACCTGTCTGGTCGCACGGCACTTCCACATCCTTGGCCGGCATGGCCCAAGCGGGTCCCTCGAATGCGTGAGGGAAAAACTCGGACTTCGCGACGATCTCAGCCATCCAGATGGGCACCTGCGCCTGATGATCACACGGCCTCATGATCCATTCGCCTGCGGGACCGTTATATTTGAGCCCTTCCCAGGCAGTGATGACAGCGTTCACATCATCCTTGCCGGCTTTCTTGACCGCTTCAGCCCAGAACATAACCGCCATGTAGCCTTTGCCTATCAACCAGGCCGGATAACCGCCTTTGTCCTTATGGTACTCTGCGACAAATTTCTTGTTGGCCTCGGTGGGGATGGTAAGCATGTAGATCTCACTGGCCATGCTGCCCACAACCGCCGGGTCGTTGCCTACCGCCGAGATCGCTGTCTCATCGTTGAGGTAATAGCATGCGAATTTAGTCTTCAATCCCAGTTGATAGCCCTGTTTTAGGAGCAAACTGAGATCGTTCCCCCAGTTGGGTGTGAAAATGATATCGGCTCCCGATGCTATGATCTGTGTCACGTACGGAGCAAAATCCTTTTCGCCCAGCGGGTGGTAAAGTTCTGCCACGATGGCCGCGGACGGGGCGAGTTCTTTAAGCTTAGTTATGAATGCGGCGGTAGCCTCTTTCCCGAATGAGTAATCCTGGGCTATGGTGCAGACCTTCTTGAACCCTTTGTCGGCCACCCACTTGGCCAGAGCGAATGAGTGCGTATCCGTGTTGCACGCTGTGCGGAAAAAATTTCGGCTGCATTTGTCGCCCGTGAGACTGGCCGCGTCCATGCCGTAGCTGAAAAACAGAGCGTTGTTCTTTTCACACAGCACCGACATGGCACCACCTACGCTGGAGCCGGTCCCGCCACAGAAGTACTTGACATTGTCTTTTAGAATCAGGTTCGTGGCCTTACGGGTTGCCACATCAGGTTTAAGCTCGCTGTCCACAGCGATCAGCTCCACCTTCTTGCCCAAAAGGCCTCCCTGCTCGTTGATTTTTTGGACCCCATACTCCACTCCGGCCAGATACCGCTCACCGATGTCCTTGAAATTTCCTGAAAGCGGTTCGGTGGCGGCCAGTTTGATGGTGTCCGCCGCTTGGGTGACTCCTACCGACAGCAGGGCCAACAGGACCACCATGAGAAGCCTCAGACCCTTGGCGCGCTTAAGCATCTGTTCCCTCCTTTGCGATTGGTCGGTGCATGCCGTCGGGGCATGCTAAACTTCCAGATATTTCCGTCTCACGTCATCAGCCTTTTCCAGAGCCGCCCTGTCGCCCTCAAAGACTATCTTTCCTTTGCTCATAATGTAGAAGCGAGACGCCACCCCGATAGCCGCTTTCAGATTCTGTTCCACCAGCAGGATGGTCACTCCGGACTGCTGAATATCCACCAGCATTTTAATGACTGCCTTTACCAGTATAGGAGCGAGCCCCTCGGTGGGTTCGTCAACCAACACCAGTTGCGGATTGCCCATGAGAGTTCGCGCCACGCTTAACATTTGCTGTTCACCACCGGACAGTTCATTTCCCATGTGACGACGAAGCTCTCCCAGTCTGGGAAACATGTTGTAGGCCCTGTCGACATCCCAGACATCGGCGCCGGCTGTTTTCTCGCTTGCTCCCGGTTTGATACCGATCAGAAGGTTTTCATGAACAGAAAGACTCGGAAAGATCCTGCGATCTTCCGGGACGATTCCCACGCCAAGGCGCGCTATCTGATGCGGCAACAGACCCACAATGTCTTCGTTTTCCAGGAGGATTCGCCCCTGCGCGGGCCTGACCATACCCATGATGCTCTTGAGCGTGGTGGTTTTCCCGACGCCGTTTCGCCCCAAAAGGCAAACCATCTCTCCTTGGTCCAATTGCAAATCCACACCCTGGAGAATATGGCTTTTATCGTAATAACTGTGCACATCCTGGAGTTCCAGGAACATCGTTAATCACTCCCCAGGTAAGCGTCCTTCACTCGCTGATCGCGACGGACCTCTTCCGGTGGTCCTGAAACCAGCACGGTTCCGTTCTGCAAGACCGTCACAATATCGGCGAGTGAAAACACGACATCCATATCGTGTTCGATAATGACCAGTGTCCGACCCTCAGTGACACGGCTTATAATTTCCACGGCTTCTGCGGTCTCTTCTCTCGTCATCCCAGCGGTTGGCTCGTCCAGGAGGATCAGTTCAGGGTCGGTGGACAGGGCCATACCTATCTCCAATGCCCGCTGTTGCCCATAAGAAAGCTCTCGTGCCGGGATGCTCGCGGAATCGGCAAGCCCCACGCGCCTGAGAATCTGCCACGTGGCTTCATCGATTTCTTGCAGTGCTCCCGGACCTCTAATGAAGCTGTATCGTAAACCGAATCGAGACCTGACACCCGCCCTCACGTTTTCAAACACGTCTAATCCGAAAAAGGCGTTATTGGTCTGAAAAGATCGAGCCAGCCCGAGTCGATTGCGACGATGGGCAGAATATCTCGCTATGTTGTGCCCCTTAAACATGATCGTGCCGGCACTGGCCGGGTGCTTGCCGGTAATAACGTTGAAGAGTGTCGTCTTCCCCGCTCCATTCGGACCGATGACGGCATGTTTTGTCCCCGCCTCCACCGACAGATCGATGCCTCGTAGGACGACGAGCTTAGAAAAGTCTTTTCTGACGTCCACCAATTCCAGGATGCTCACGTCTCCCCCTCAGCTTCGGCCGTGGTGCCCTTCCAACGGGCTTTGACCCACCTAAAGACATCTTCAATCAGTTTCGACAGTCCTCCGGGGACGAAAATAACCATGACAATAAAGATCAACCCCATGAAAAATGGCCAGCGGTCTGTAATGTCGCTGAGAAAATTCTGGAGATAAATGTAGACGAACGCGCCTAATATCGGGCCTGCAAAACGCCCGCTGCCGCCTACGAATGTGATAAGCAGCACTGTTGTGGTCATGGTGATGGAGATTGCATCCACGGAAACGAAGCTGAAAAACAAAGCGTAAAATGACCCGGCAAGACCCGCCAACCCGCCGGTGAGGGCGAAGAGAATCAGCCTGGTGATGTTCGTGGAGTACCCGAGGAATTTCATCCTCTCTTCGTTCTCCCTCATCAAAACGATCGTGTTACCCATGGCGGTGCTGGTGAAGTACCAACTAAGCAGGATCGCCGAACCGAGAATTACCAAGGTCACGAAATAAAAGACCACCACGTCGGATGTGTTGATAGTGACAAAGCCCAGATTGATCTCGGGACGAGTGAGGCTCAGACCGTCATCGCCATGGGTTATGAAGGTGAATTTTATCGCCATCGCGTTGAAAAGAGCGTTGAACGCCAACGTCAATAGAGCGAAAGAAGCACCCTTCTGCCTTAAGATCAGAAAGCCTATCAGAAATCCTACCAGCGTGGCCGTACCCGTGGCCAATGCCACCACCGCAAAGAAATTCAGGCCTGCAATGTGATTCAGCGCCACCGCAGTGGTATACGCACCCAGTCCGAAAAACATCGCATGTCCAAAGGAGAGCAAATTCCCGTAGCCCAACAGAAGATTGTAAGAGACACCAAACATGGCAAACACGATTATCTCGGTGAGAAGACTCACGTGGAACCTGCCCAACACGAGTGGGAGACACAGGAGCACGAGGACGGCCAGAATCTGGTACATGAAGCGGTTTTTCACGACTGCCTCCCGAACAGGCCGGAAGGCCTTACCACCAGCACGGCGGCCATCAACATATAAATTAACGCCAGCGAAAACTTAGGAAACAACAGCACGCCGAATGCCTGAAGTTGACCTATCATCAGCGAAGCCAGCACCGCACCACCAAGGCTTCCCATTCCGCCGATGACGATCACTACGAATGCATCCACCAGGATAGCATCGGCCATCCCGGGAGATGTTGTGAGCAACGGACCGGCAATCACGCCTGCGAAACCGG
>DATKMG010000587.1:0-19375 GCA_035541995.1 Terriglobia bacterium | reverse complement strand
CGCCTTCAAAGTGTCACGTAAGAAATATTGAGCCGCGCTCAGATAGCGAGTCTTCCGATACTCCAGGGACCGCGCCAAGGGCCCCAAGTAGGGGGTTGATAGCTGGCTATGGCGCCTGCTTGACAGGAAGTGAAGAGAATTCCGAACTCTCAACAAGTGAAGGTGGGCCCGGCTCGCCTGCTGCCATTCCTTTGCATTGATCTCGCCCCGTGCCACCAACGGTTCCGGTCCGCGTTGACCCGTTAGCAAAGTCGTCATGACCCTAAAGGCTCGAAAATCCACGATTCCGCCTGCGCCGGACTCGATATCCGATTCGAGCAAGTAGACATTCTGACCGTACCGTTCATAGCGGTCGTGAACTTGGCGTTCCAAATCATAGAGAAATATCAGTTGATTCTTAACCAGGGTGGCTCGAAGCCGATGCTGAAGGCCATCGAACAACGACAAATCCCCCAGCAAAGCCCTGGCGGACAGGATAGACAAGCAAAATGAGAGGTCGGTTTGGGCTTTCTGGATGCATTCCTTAATCGAAAACCCATGGACTTGACATTCAATTCCGATCTTCCGGACTAAGTCTTGAACCTGTACCCTAAAGTCATCCCACTCGATTCCCTTCCCGCTCTTTCCGAGCAGAAGCAGTTCCACCACTGAAAAAGGGGAAAGCTCCTGCCAACCATACTCACCCAGAGCTAGCCAGGCTAGCTGGGAAGAAATCAGCCCTTGCTGAATACCCAAGTCCGAGGGTTGATAGGAAAGAGATTCCGCTGTATTCCGAATCAATTCATCTATCAGGACTGACCGAAGCCGGGTCACTACATCACTGCTCGCATTGTTGCAGTGACGAATTCGAAGCTGGTACATTCCCCTTTTATAGGTTCTGCGGAAATCATCGATCGGAATGTCGACACCCATGGCGAATCAAAACGTCCTTCGGGTGAGTAGGCGGGCTCAGTCGGAACTCACCACACTTTACCAGTTGGTCCTCAGTAGCCGGCGGTCAATTTACGAACCAAGCACACAGGATTGGCACTTCCAATCGTATATCATCATACCCAAGTGAACAGGAAAGATCGAGCTTGGTGTCTGATCTTCATGCCAAAAAAAGGGCACTGGTTGGTCATCCCATCTAATCAGGTCTTCCCGGTGGGCCTTGCACTATTCGCTTTTATCCCCGAAGGTTTTATAGTAAATCTAGCGGCCATGAAGGTCACCATTCAACCTGCCCAAAGAATCTCTGGACGAATCCGGCTTCCCGGTGACAAGTCCATCTCACATCGTTTGGCGATGCTGGGAGCTATAGCCAGTGGTCAGACGATAATTGATAATTTTGCCACTAGCCAGGACTGTTTCAGCACTCTGACTTGTCTTCGGGGTTTGGGCGTGGCTGTGGAGATTACCGGCCCAAACCGAGTGCTGGTCAATGGAAGAGGACTCCACGGCCTCTCACCTTCAAGAGAGACCCTCGATGCCGGGAATTCCGGATCGACGATCCGTATGCTTTCCGGAATCCTGGCCGGTCAGACATTCCTGACTCGAATTAGCGGGGATGCTTCTCTCGAGCAAAGACCAATGAAACGCATTATCGTTCCGCTATCTGAGATGGGAGCACAAATTGAGGCGCGTGAGGGAAATTTCCCGCCACTCACAATTCGCGGCGACAAACTCAGGCCGATTCGATACACCCTCCCGGTTGCCAGCGCTCAGGTAAAATCGGCGGTCTTGCTGGCAGGACTCTACGCTGACGGCACAACCGAAGTGACAGAACACACCCCTACGCGCAACCACACAGAATTGGCGCTTCAGACCTTTGGAGCGGACGTCACTTGCACAGAACAACGGATAGCCATTACCGGAAGACCGAGGCTCAAGGGAGTTCGATCCAGCGTTCCTGGCGATATCTCATCTTCGGCCTTTTTTGTTGTGGCAGCCACGATCTTGCAGGGATCAGAGTTGACTATCGAGGACGTCGGGTTGAATCCCGGTCGCAGTGCTTTCATCAGTTGGTTACAGGAAGCGGGGGCTGAGATTAAAATTCTGGACAGCACCGTTCAGGGTGGAGAAACTACAGGGACCATTCGAATCAAAGGTTCCGAAATTAAAGGGGGACGAATAGCCGGGTCACAAGTTCCGCAACTCATTGATGAGATTCCCATCCTCGCGGTTCTGGCCACACAAACTTGGGAGGGAATAGAAATTCGAGATGCTGCTGAACTGCGGGTCAAAGAGAGTGACCGTATTCAGAGTATCGTAGAAAACCTTCGGTCCATGGGGGCTTCGATTGAGGAGTATGAGGACGGCTTGCGGGTTGCCGGTCGCCAAAACCTACATGGAAGCCGAATAAACACCCACGGCGACCACCGAATCGCTATGGCATTTGCGGTGGCCGGCTTGATCGCCCGGGGAGGAACTGTCATAGAGGACTCGGAATGCGCAGGGGTTTCCTTTCCAGGTTTCTTTGAGAGTTTGGAGAATCTAGTTTTGCGTTGAGAGTCACACAGTTGCGGCCGTCTGCAGTACGGACCGCTTCCTCACTTCTCCTGTGAGGGCCTCGAGATAGATTCGGAATCGGTGGAGTGCGAATTTTAGTCCTTCCACACTCTTCGAACCAGTTACTTCCTCGACGAAGTTCTCGTACTCCTCCCAATCTTTGTACATGAGTAATTTCAGGGTGCTCTCACGAAATTCATCAAATACTTTGGCCAGCGGCAAGAGTTTTTCCAGTTCTGCCACCGGTTCAACCTCGGAGATCACATCGACCAGGGAGCCAATTTCGTTGAGCAACTTCCGCGACTCTTCCAGACGGGTCGTATAACTGGTGAAGAGACTCTTAGCATCAAACTCACTGTCAAAAGCATTCGAGATGTGCACGATGGTCTGTTGCAGGGCGTTCCTGAGCATTCCATGACTGTTTTCCACTTTGGCGTAAATGGGGGGAGCCTGGCGCAAATAGACCAAGCCGACTAGTTCATGGCTAAAGACCTTCTTCATTTCCTGGCTGAGAGCAAAAACTGCGCTGTCCAGAGTTTCAAGGATGCGAGGACTAATGTTCGGATTCTTACAGATTCGGACCTCAATGAAGTCAAACAGGATGCGCACCTCTGAGTTGATGAGCGAGAAAACAAGGAGAGAGTTTTTCAGCGGTCGGTCGTTTTCCAAGTCTTTTTCAATGAAATCGAGATACCTCAGCAGGCGGAAAAGTTCGAGAAAAATCTTCGCCAAATCCTGACGGAGAGTCTCGTCCGGAACGCGTTTGATAAGCGCGGCAATGGCTGGGTTATCAACCCGGTCATACTGGACTTTGAACTTGTAGGCGACAAGCATGTCAATGTACCGGCATTGCTTAATCTCCCGATTGATGAGCTTCCCAATGGCCGTGAAGGTCTGGAAGGTCACCTCCGGCAAACGGACCATGTCATCAATCAAAGTTCGGAGGTCCGCCAGGGAATCCAAGAGCAGCGCCAAGGAATCATCGGGGGTTGGCTGTTCCAAGAGCCGGTTCAGGAACTCGTCCATGACGTAATCGCGCCGTAAGGTGTTGTGAATGTAACGGTCAAATTGCAGCAGTCGGGAGCGTTCCTTGCTCATGATTTCGTTGGCCAGATAACTCATCCGCAGAGTGACATCTCGCACGATAGCAAGCTCTTCTCTAAAGTCCTTAATCAGGAAAACGTTCTCTTCCCCAAGTTGAATGGGCTGGTTACGCGGCCTGAAAAAGCGGTCAAAGCATTTGATCCACATTTCCAGTTCGAAGACGTAGCTGGTCTTCCGCGTACGACTAACTTCTTCCAGCCACTGGGTAAACGTAGTTTGCTTGTTGCTTGGAGCCAAGTTCTCCATGGAATTTCTGCCCGGCAATGTCCTTGCGAACCTTACCCTTCTCCAGAACGGACTTATCGGAAGATCTGAGCCAGGGGTTCAGTGAAGAATGGAAAGTCCCGACTGAATGTTCTGGTCAGGAACTGGCTCATTCAAGGATTCTTAAGCAGGTGACTTCCGACCTTGCGTGTCATGGACATCCCAGTAAGAGTCGCCTGCAAGCCGCATAAGATCCAGGACAGTCTGTACCTCCAGGAGGCTATTTTTGACTTCATCTTCCGTTGCCTCTTTAGCCACATAGATTGGTGGGGCCATCAGAACGAGGGCACGTGTGAAGGGCAGAGGGATTTGTGAATTGTCCCAATTGTTGAATTGAATCTTGTGTTTCATAGAGATGTGGAAGCAGAAGATCGCGTCACCGGTTCGCTTGGCGAGAAGTACAGGACCCATTTTGGCCACGTAGCGTGGCCCCCGCGGCCCATCAACAGTAAAGGCCACATCATTCCCCGCTCTCAAGTTCCTGGACATTTCGGCCAGGGCTTTCAGACCGCCGCGGGAACTGGATCCTCGGGCCGCCCCATAGCCATGTTTTCGAATGCAGCGGGCAATATATTCACCATCGAAATTCTGGCTGGTCATAACGACAATGCCACGCTTGCGCCAAAACCAGGTGGCGGGAAAGATGCGGCCATGCCAGAAGGTGAATATGGCCTTTTTCCCTGCCCTATAGATCGACTCTAAGTGGTCGCTCCCCTGGCACTCCCAGCGCACGGTCCTACAGACCAGATAGATCAGGACTGCACCCAGATTTGAGATAAGAAAAATCTGAACCCGCTGCCAGAATGAAAACCTTCGAGGTGTATCCCAATATGCGATACCACGACGGGGCTTGCCATTTTCTGGGACAGGGCCTTCAATTTTCACTGCCGGATCCCTCTAACTATTTCGGTCAGGAGAGGAACCACTTTGAAGACATCACCCACAATCCCATAGTCAGCGATGCTAAAGATAGGAGCATTCTGATCCTTGTTGATGGCAACTATGCAGCGGGAACCTGACATTCCAACCAGGTGTTGAATCGCCCCCGATATTGCGCAGGCAATATAGAGTTTCGGTACGACAGTCTGTCCCGAACTTCCAATTTGGTGTTCTTTGGGGAGCCAGCCACCGTCCACCGGGGCACGTGAAGCTCCTACTGAAGCGCCCAACGCCGCAGCCAGGCCGTGAATAATCTGGAATCCCTCTTTGCTACCTAACCCGCGTCCTCCTGCCACAACCAGCTCCGCCTGACTCAAATCCACTTTCTGATGCTCCTCTTCAAATACCTCAAGGACCTTGCGCCTGATAGTCTCGGCAGGAACATGGATTTTCCGCCGGACGACTCTAGGAGTTGAACGGCGGCTCAAGTCAGGTACGGGGTAGGATCCTTGCTGGATCGACACGATGTATGGAGGATCCCCGCGAAAGCTCATTTCAAGTTCCAGTTTTCCTCCGAACACTTGTCGACTGAAAGAAAACTGGCCATCACGATAGTTGTAGGCCACACAATTCGACATAAAGCCCCGACTTAACATGGCTGCTAACCGGGGTGCAAAGTCGATAGCCAGATAGGTGTGAGCCATTATCAGCATGAATGGTGATTCTTCAGTAATAATCCGCCTGAGTACTTCACAGTATGCTTCAGAGGAAGAATCCATTCCTGCAGTCGTTTGGATCGCAAGAACTTCCTCTCCAAGCTCCTCTGCCAATCCCTGGGCCAATTCGCCAATGTCTTCTCCAAGAACCAAAATGGCAACAGTCGAATTGGATCTGACAGCCAGTTCCCGCGCAAAGGCTATAGCTTCCCTTGAAACAGGCTTTATCTTTCCTTTTCGGTGTTCAACTAACACGAAAACCTTATTTGCCATGATTTGACTCCTGAAATTCCTGCCGACTCCTCCCCCAGGCCGCTGCAATTCCAAACTCTCGCGGGCCCGGCGCGAACCCACACGCCACCAGCTATAAGACTTTGGCCTCCCTTCGCAACCTTTCGACCAGGTCGCGGACCATTTCTTCCTCGGAGCCCTCAAGCATCACAGTTCTTTTCTTCTTTTCTGGAACAGACAGGCGATTTGGGACAATCCTGGAGCCTTGCCAGCCCATTTCTTCAGCGCGGAATCCCAGATCACTGGGGGTCATGGAGGTGATTTCCTTTTTCTTGGCTTGCATGATCCCTTTCAGTGTGGGATAGCGAGGCTCACTTATACCGGATTGGATCGACAAAACAGCCGGAAGAGGTAACTCAAGTCGCTCAAATAAACCACTCTCAAGCTCTCTTTTGACCTGGATGGATTTCTGGTCCTCATGAACACGGACTTCCACCACAATAGTTGCATAGGGATATCCAAGAACGTAGGCCAGGATTGGACCCGTCTGGGCAAATCCCAGATCATCGGACTGGACCCCTGTGAAAACCATGTCAAAGGATTGATTGACAAGGGCCTTGGCGATGAGCCTCGCTGTGAAATCGGGATCGCCGACACCGGGCTCTAGAGTCTTCAAATGGATGGCCCGGTCAGCGCCCATGGCCAATCCATGCTTGATAACCTTGGTGACTCGATCATCGCCGGCAGACAAGACCACCACCTCTCCACCATGCTGTTCCTGGAGTCGCAGGGCTTCTTCCAGCGCATAAAGATCACACTCATTGGTCTCATAGGTCAGATCCTGCTCTTCAATCCAGCTGGAGTCAGCTTTCAACCTGAATTGTGAGTTTTTCTCAGGGACCTGCTTAAGGCAAACTAGAAGTCGCACGAATCTCCTCTTTGTTTGGCATAATCGCCAAGAATTCAGGAAGTCAAAGGCCCTTAGTAAGAATACTCAATCCTCGGTCAGGGCCTTGGCTATGAGAATCTGCGCCATCCGCCCCGGTGCATTTTCCCTCCGGCCCTTATTCCCTGTCCAGTGACTTGAGGGTCTCGTTCTGGCGTTTGTTTTGCACCCCCTTTTTCCTTCTTCTTTACCCCCACAGCCAGCCAAAGCATACTGCAACCAGTATAATCCACGGGGGACAGATTCTGAAGTGGAGACCCCTCTACAAACTCCTCATCGGCTAACTACCATCTTACTTCAACGACTACACGATGTAAGTGGACCAGGATGGCCAATCCGCCCCAATCCGACAAAACCACCATAAAGAAAGGTCGTAATAATCTGCAGGACTTGGGCAGGTGCTGGTTGTTGATGACAAGACCATCGAATAGGAAGGTGGGAAGAGCCAGTCTTAGTGGTCTGCATGCGCCCACTACTTGTTTCGGTGAAATAAGCCCTATCGAGGACAGGCAGCGAATGCCATATTGACGGAATGGCCTCACCGTTGCTCTCCTACGTGGGCGGCTTTTCGGCCGTGAGTTAATTGCCCAAGCAATGGGCGGTTCGTATAGTGGAGCCTTTCTCTGGCTGTCGAGACACTATGTCAGGGATTTCAGGGTGGCAACCAATTCCTTATTGTCACGCTGCTGAGGAATGTCATAAACCTTCACATAACGGACAATCCCTTTTTTGTCCACAATGACGGTGGCCCTGTTCGTTATTCCTTTATCAGCCAGGTAGAGCCCAAACTTCTCCGCAATAGCACCGCGGGGATGAAAGTCCGCCAGCAATGGGTAATGGATCCGAAGTTGCTGGGCAAAAGCTTTGTGGGCCCATGTGCTATCGACACTGATCGCCAGGATCTGTGCGTCCAACTCCTCAAATTGCTTAAAATCATCATAAAAGCAGGCATGTTCTTTGCTGCAGACTGGGCTGAAGTCCAGAGGGTAGAACGCAAGAACAACGTTCCTTTTTCCCCTGTAGCTGCTCAGAGAAACTTCCTTTTGATCTTGATCCTTCAGTGTAAATTCCGGGGCTGGTTGCCCTACTTCAATTACATGTGCCATCGCTTTTCCACCTCTCCTTATCAGGAATGCCGGACATTACCCGGCTAGAGTCCATAGTTGTTGCGAATTCGAAGAGAATGACCATAGAGCAAGAATCCAGTATTGTCAAAGGGATTTCTGGTGCGCGAGGCAATAGCTGAAAAAGACAATCTAGGGATGAAGATACTCTGCTAACTAATAGTGAGAGTCGACAAAGGGGAAATCGTTAGGGTGGTCTCGGACTTGTTGGAAATCCCAAAAACTATCAAGCAATGACCCATGCCGTAAACCCCTTCGGGGAAGGCAAGGCTTCTCATCCGATTGCTGAGTTCTTGCTTTACGTCTTCGGGCGTCGAAAACACCGTCCTCGACCGTCCGCACCTCGTCTAGCCCGCAGGCGATAGTGAGTGAGGCCTGGGCAGATTTTACTAAGGGGATCTGGTTCGTCCGAAGGAGGGTTAAGTGTTCATTCAGTCGACTGGGATTGCAAGCCGTCGTCCCCGGGTCCGTTGCTCATATGCCTCCTGTACCAAGGTGGGCCACCACGTAAGCAAATCACCAAATCGTCCCACTAGTTCTTGACCGAGACTAAGGGCACCCCGGAGATCGTTTCCCTGCACGAGATCGAGTGGGACCACGGCAACCTGTGTATCCAATGCTCGGAATTGAAGGTCAATATACCGCTTGACGTCTGCAACCCAAAACTCCGGTCCTCCACCAGCCGATGCGATGGTTTGCTCGGCATGAGTCGCTAAACGCAAGGCAGATTTTCCTGCCTGTCGCCGCAGGAGCAACTCGAAATCATCGAGGGGCAGGGCACCCAGAGCAACCAGAGAATGGCCCAAGGCCTTCATGCGCTCTCTCCTACCGTGAACTTCGGTGGGACAACAAGCGGCCAAGCATTCCAGAACCAGCTTGGTGGTATCGAAGCTGCCGGCAGTACGGATGAACTCTCCTCTCCAGAATCGGCGGACCTCAACAGGCGAGTGGTGGAGAACCCACGGGAGATGTGCAAAAAGTGCTTCCTCGGAGCAGATTTGAAGGGTCGCGCAAAAGACAAGGTCCTGTCCGCGTCGCACAGGAATAAATGGAGGAAGGATGTCACAATTGTCTAGGCCGGCAAATGTTAGCATCCCGCATGTCCCATCTGACAGGGTGATACGGCGAACAGCGCGCAGCACATCACGCCGTGTTAAGGCTGTGCGGTAATCCTCCTCGGACTTTACCATTCGGCTAAGTGACGAACCTGAAAGAAGAAGATACCCCATGGGTGCGCCCCAAAATCCAAAGGGAGCGCCCCAGGCGCAATCGCCCACGAGACCATTGAAGGTCACAAGAACACGGCCCAGTCCGTTCACAATTCGAGGAACCGTGAATCCCAAGGGGTCGGATATCTCGAGAAGGGAGTCATTCGCTGCTTCCCTCGCCACGATCTCGACCACGCTTCTTCCTAGTGTTGTCTCGTGCAATCCAAGCAAATCCGCCTCCACAAAGCGGACCGACTGCAAGGCTTCTTCGTGGTTCTCAAAGGTCCACAACTCACATGGGTCATGGCCACTGATGATTGACACGCCCTTTTCGAAGTTTGGAGAAGGCCCGATATCACAAATCGTGTCGTCATCCGCCGTAAAGTAGACCTCACCGGTGGCCTCAAGGGCCAAGGCGTTGCGATTGGCGCCGAGGCTGTGACCGATCCCAAGCGGATCAAAGAGCCCGAATTCAAGGATCTCGGGTGGAATCCGGGTGGCGGAAACAAGGCTCTCGGCAAAATGGCGTTTACAGACATGGTCGGCGTAAACAACTCGCTCTCGGTCTACACTTTTAAGGGAACGAATCACAGCTCGAGTTGCCCCTTGTGCACCTAGATCATGCGAGTCGTCCAAGACGGCAATTGTGGTATGGTTCCGGCTTGCACGAACTACGTTTCGCAGGTAACCTCGAAGTGCTCGATCTAATGCCGCGGGGCGGTTGCAGGTCATGATTCCAAGGGTCGAAATCACAGCCGGGCTCAACACAGTCGTTGCTGCAAGATTGCACCGCTCAAGGATCGCGATAGTCTTGGTGGTCATGCCCCGACCGGTCATTTCTCCTTTTTGTCGCTCCTCAACCTGAGGGACAGGCAATGGAGACTTCACCGGTTGGTTCAGAAGCCTCGATGCCTCGTCCTCCGACAGTTGTTCGATCCACTCCACCAGATTTTTTGACAAATCAGTCGAGCACCTATCCACCAACGGACCAAACACAAGTTTACAAAGGGCAGCTAATGTCGGGTCCTGAAAGAACTCCCCCAGAGATAACTCGATTCCAAAGGCATCGCGTACTTGAGATGTCAACCGGACCGCTTGTATTGAGTTTCCTCCAAGCTCAAAAAAGTTGTCGTACATTCCGACGGCCGAGCACCCCAGCAAATCACTCCAGATGGCGGCCAATTTTTTTTCCATTGGAGTGCAGGGGAGTGTTGAAGGATTGGTGACCCTCCGATTCTCTTGGGACTGCCGGGAATGGACAGCTTTGACAACTGAGCGAAGGTCGGCTAGTTCTTGGGCAATCCGCTGTAACACAGCATTCCGCTCCAAATACTCTTCCGAGGGGGACAAGGTTTCTAGCGGTGGCCTCTCCCCTGAATCCCCACCCGAAGTACCCAGAGGATGACCTGTGGTGTCGAGCTTGATCGCAGAGGCTTCACCAGCGGGCCACCTGTATCGACGTTCACCTTGTGCCATGATCTCGTGAGACTGGCCGACCTCCTCGAGGAACCTAAGAACTGGCTGGTTACGGTTGGTTGGCACAAACGGCACTGACACACTTTCGCAGCCTCTGTCAAGAGCGATTTCACCCAAGTAAGCCAGCATTCGGTGCTCAATCCCTCGACCGAGGGCTCGACAACTGAGAAGAAACGTGTCAACCTCTAAAGCTGATTCTGCAATGCGAAATAACACTACCCCCACCAAGCCGTAATCGCCAAACCGGTCCTTTGCTTGAACCACAAGGCATTCCCCGCCTGCTTTCAATAATCTCGACAAGTCACCCAACGATCGTCGGATGGTGGTGCAGTTGAACTGATTGGTCCGGAAGGTGAGTTCACAAACCCGCTCCCATTCGCTCGATTCCGGGGATCTAATCTGCACTTCAAGCTGAAGGTTGGCGAGAAACGAAGCCAGCGTCGGTATGCGCCTCCTTAGTTGCTCTCTTTCCTTATTCCGCTCATAAAACTCAGCCTTGTTGATGCTCTCTTTTGTCCATGGAGGGAAATCAAAGCCCCACTGGTTCTGAAGAAAGGTTGGGATTTGCCCGGGTTCAGCCGGCAAGAGCAACGTTAGTACCTCGGGGCAACCCGATGCCGCTTCGGCACACTCGATTGGGCTGTCGTCAATGAAGATAAAACTGTCAAGACCTAGACCCAGTTCGACGGCAATGGACCGGAGGCTCTCCGACTTGGGTCTCCAATCGATACGCTTGGCGGTGAAGTCAGACCACTTCAATGACATCTGAGGATTCTTTTCAAAGGTGGCACGCACGTCTGCAGCGTCATTCTTGCTGCACAGACACAGCAGCCTGCCCCCATCGCGCTGTCCAACCAGAAACGATTGCAGGAATTCTCGCTCTGGATCAACATCGATTCCCTCTGGACCGGTCTCCGCACACAGGCCCTTCCAGAGGGTCCCGTCAGCGTCAAGAGTGATCACTTTGAACGGTGAGACTTGGCTTACATACATTTTGCGCACGATCGAAGCAGCCATTTGTGCAAAAAACTCTTCTGAGTAAGGGATTTCTGCTACAACATCGCTGTAGCTGTCATAGTAGGACCCCTTGACCTGTGTATTAACAAGTTCGTCGCTCCCTATCGTGATCACCGCTTTCCCTTTAAACTGATTCCGAACCAGTAACTCCTGTTGGTGGAAAAACTCGACGCGATCAGGGTCTTGGAGGGATTGAGGTGAGGAGGGTGTGAAGATGAGAAAACACAATGGCCCTCCAAGGGAAACAAGGTTTGTTAATGTCTCGATAACTTGCTGCAGATTAGACTCGATACACCGTTGAGAATTGTTGGCGAAGGAGCCATCACACCCTGCATCCCTAAATTCCATTTCCCAATCCTCTAGACGGATAAGAAGAACAATGGCAAGGTCAACGCTGGAGAGTCTTGTTTTTGCCAGTTCGAACAACTTCTGAAAAAACAGGCCCGGAGGCTCCACTTCGACACCATGAGTAAGATTGACAGCTCTGAGCCAGAAGTCCAGGTAAGGACGGATTGGTTCAGCGGTGAAGGTGGCCACCACGGTAAGGTGCCCTTGAGAAGATGTCGCAGGTCTTGAGATGCTCATACTTATCTATCTGCTTCTGTGCACGATTCTCGGCACGAGCAACGCCCTCGAAACAAATAGCTGGGGGTTAAACCATTCATTCTCCACTGTGCGACAGTTGGGACTTGATCCCCATTAAAAACACCATATTATTCGCATATCGTCCGAGTGTAGCATAAGTCTTTAGCTCTTTTGCTCTGTCGCCGCTTTGTGGCACGGCAGGCATGGTTTTATCGCGCAAGCTGTCGAGTTTGAGATCCAAGAGACGGCGGCCGCTGCCTTCGGTTTGGCGTCGTCTTCAATATCATTGATGCCCGAGGTCTTTACGCGGTGGGATTGGAAGCCCGGGATCGGGTAGACGTGGGTGATGCAGCTCTGCTGGGCAAGAAGAACGGTCGCCTTATCAGTTCAAAATGGGCTCAAAATGACCCGCTGGAGCAAATTTCCCTGGATAATGGCCGTCAGGATCCCGCTGCTATCATAGGTGTAGCCCGAGCTGTTGGGCCAATAACAAAAACTCTAAGAGACCGGAGACCCAAATGCCGAAAGGAATGTAAAGAGTTGGAGGGACTTTCGGAAATGATTACTATACGCCTTGGTTTAGCGGTCTCCTTATTGGCATGTATATGTTGCCCATCGTTGCTTGCGCAGCATGTTCCCATAACCGTTTGGGATCAAGTCCAGAAACCAGGCATCGCTGTTCCGAATCCAATGGATAGAGTGAACCAGCGCTCAAAAACAACCGACGTCGACCAAAGCATTGGACAGCCCGAATCTGAAGTCCACTTGGTGATCGAGAATGTGACATCAGGACTAAGCGAAAAGAACTTGCCAAAGACTCTTCAATCTTATTGGCAAGGCCCCGAACTCTTGGTCTTCTGGGATTCCGATGAGTACCGCGGTGGAGAGGCATTTTCGAAAGGCCTGCAGGCTTTGATGGATAGCTTCCAGGAGGTTAGTTTCACTATGGAAAAAGTTGGAATCCGTGTATTTGGACGATTTGGCTGGCTCACTGCTACCTACCATCTGGAAGGCACGACCGGAACAGGTAGGGTAACTCATTCAGGTCAAACCACTTGGATCCTGGAGAAGCGATACAACCAGTGGAAGATCATCCATCAGCACTTCTCCATATGGACCCGTGGGTAGTCCTTCTTCTGACGGATCTCCCCGGGCAACGGCAAAGGAACACTTGCCGCACTGGACAGACCAGCTTGTGGTAAATGATCCTGTTAGCAGCATGATTTTTAACACCAGTCCCATATTTCAGTTGAAAAATCCACCTGCCTGGCAGATACTATATTTTGGGGTTGGTCACCGATTGGGCACATGATTTTGTAGAAAATTTGATTTTTCTGCTTGACAAGAGTTCTGTTCCAGTTAGAATTCTCCCACGAACTGCAACACGCCAAGGCTGCAATTCGGCTCACTTCAACAAAGGACTTCGATAAGACAAACCCCAGAGAATTATCCTCGTAATCGGGGATATTTCGTCATGCCAAGGAGCGGTCACGATGTTAGTCAAAGATGGAACTGAAACGAACCAGGCAGTATCAAATTCGATAGGGAAAGCTCCAGAGGAAAGACTTCTTCACTTCAACAGGGTCTTTACCTTACCTGGAATCCATCCTTTTGACCAGGTTAAATGGGAGAAACGGAAGGCGGTCATTCACAATGAGAAAGGGGAAGTCATATTCGAGCAGAATGACGTAGAGGTTCCTTCCACTTGGTCCATGATGGCCACTAACGTAGTCGTCTCTAAGTATTTTCGGCGATCCAACAACCGTGATGGTCGCGAGAACAGTGTTCGACAACTGGTAGGCCGTGTGGCCGACACGATCTGTCGTTGGGGGCGCCAAGGTGGATATTTTGCGACCTCTGAAGAGGCCGACACCTACGAAGCCGAGCTCACTCACCTGCTGCTGGAACAGAAGGCTTCCTTCAACAGCCCCGTATGGTTTAACTGCGGGATTGAAGCCAAGCCTCAGTGTTCAGCTTGCTTTATCAATTCAGTCGAGGACCGCATGGAATCGATATTGGACCTGGCTAAAACTGAGGGCATGCTCTTCAAGTGGGGGAGTGGAACAGGGACAAACCTGTCGCCCGTTCGATCCTCCAAGGAACTGCTCTCCAGCGGGGGCCAAGCCTCCGGGCCGGTCTCATTCATGAAAGGTTACGATGCATTTGCCGGGGTCATTAAATCAGGGGGCAAGACCCGGCGTGCGGCAAAGATGGTCATCTTGAATGTCGATCATCCGGACATTGTTGAATTCATCACCTGCAAGGAAGAGGAAGAGAAAAAGGCCTGGGCTCTCATTGAAGCCGGCTATGATTCTTCGTTCAATGGTCCAGCCTACAGTTCGATCTTCTTCCAAAACTCCAACAATAGCGTTCGTGTGACAGATGAATTCATGCGGGCGGTGATTGAAGACAAATCGTGGGCGACCCGTGCGGTCACTTCAGGGCAGCCCATGGAGACTTTCAGGGCCCGCGATCTTATCAGGATGATGGCCAAGGCAGCCCACGTTTGTGGTGACCCCGGGATGCAGTATGACACAACCGTGAATGACTGGCACACCTGCTCCAATACCAAGCGCATCAATGCCTCTAATCCATGCAGCGAATACATGTTCCTGGATGACACAGCCTGCAATCTGGCTTCCTTGAACCTGATGAAGTTTCGCAAACCCAATGGGGACCTGGACGTGGAGCTGTTCAAGCATGCCGTCCGGGTCATCATTACGGCCCAAGAGATCATCGTCGATAACGCCAGTTACCCGACGGCAGCCATTGCCAGGAACAGTGCGCTGTTCCGCCCGCTGGGTCTGGGATACGCCAACCTGGGAGCCTTGTTGATGTCTCTTGGTTACCCGTATGACAGTGAGGGTGGACGGGCTTACGCGGCAGCTGTCACCGCCTTGATGTGTGGCGAGGCTTATCACACCTCGGCACTGCTGGCTTCCGACTTGGGGCCGTTCTCAGAATATCCCTTGAACCGGGATCCGATGTTGCGGGTCATTCGAAAACATCGCGCGGCAGCTGGGAAGATTAACCCTTCCCATCTTCCGGCAGATCTCTACAATGCGGCTCAAAAGAGCTGGAGCGATGCTTTATACCAAGGCGAAAAAAGCGGCTACAAAAATTCCCAAGTCACAGTGCTGGCCCCGACTGGCACCATTGGATTCATGATGGATTGTGACACGACTGGAGTGGAGCCCGATATCGCCCTCGTCAAATACAAGAAGCTGGTGGGCGGAGGTCTGCTGAAGATCGTTAATCAAACCGTCCCGGAAGCACTGCGTCGACTTAGGTACACGGATGCCCAAATAAACCTGATCATTCAATACATTGATGAAAATGAAACGATCGAGGGAGCTCCGGGACTTAAAGAGGAGCATCTTCCGATTTTTGACTGCGCCTTCAAGCCATTGAATGGCGTACGCTCCATCCATTACATGGGTCACCTGAAAATGATGTCAGCCGTTCAACCCTTTCTTTCCGGTGCGATCTCAAAGACCGTCAATATGCCTGAGGAAGTGACGGTGGAAGAAATTGAACAGGCTTATGTCGAGGCTTGGAAGATGGGGTTAAAGGCGCTGGCGATTTATAGGGACGGATCGAAACGTTCTCAGCCCCTGAACACTAGTTTGAAAGAAGTGAAGGCGACGGAAGCATCGCGACCTGTTCGGAGACGCTTGCCTGACGAACGAGAGGCCATTACCCACAAATTCAGCGTGGCTGGCCACGAGGGGTACCTAACGGTAGGCATGTATGAGGATAGAACACCAGGTGAGATCTTCGTGGTTATGGCCAAACAGGGATCTGTCGTATCCGGGCTGATGGATTCGCTGGCAACCTCCATTTCGATGGCCTTACAGTACGGCGTCCCGCTGAAAGTCCTGGTCGAAAAATTCAGTCACACTCGCTTTGAGCCCTCAGGATTTACCAATAACCCGCAAATCCCCATTGCCAAATCTATCGTTGACTACATTTTCCGATGGCTGGGCCAGAAATTCCTGACTTCCGAGGAACAGCTGGCCCCGGCGGAAGGCGAAGGTTCCTCGCCATCACCCGCTCTGGGCCAACTTTCCGGCGTGGAAGCCCAAGAACGCCAGGTTTTCCAAACCCAGGCAGATGCTCCCCCCTGCCCGGACTGTGGCTCCATTATGGTCCGCAACGGTGCCTGCTATAAATGCCTGAACTGCGGCAGCACCAGTGGTTGCAGTTAATCTATTCTAACCTGTCTTCCTGGCGCAAACGAGCGTTTGCGCCAGCATACCTGTTCTTCTTTACGATCCTCCAACTTCCCCGGACTGCTCAAGGCCAGCGATACGTGAGTGAACCAGCCAAGGACCACACTGGCTGTGGTGTGGGTTGTGGGTGCCTTGAAGGATGATTTATTGGAAACGCCGCTGCCTTTTGCCGTTGGTTGTCAAGCACCACTCATATTGCCGATTAATTCGTAAGGAGGTCCGGCTGCTTTTACGCGATGGTCTTTTCGTAGTAGACGTTCGGCGAATTGTCTTTGTATTCTCCGAAAGGCGGTCGACGTTGAAATCCAAAACCTTGCCAAACAGCTTCAGGCCACCGCACCCGGCGGGTTTGCCCTCATACCGTGCCACAAAGAAGGCGACACCCTCACGCAGGAGCTTGTCGACGCTGAATGCATGACGGCATTCCTGTGGATACGGGTGTCCAGCCAGATATGCATCAAGTTCAGTGATGAGTTGCATGGCATCGGCAGAATCAGGTCGCTCTTCTGAAATAGTGATGGACATTTGTGTACTCAAGATTCGCTGCCCGAAAGAGTCTTATACTATACATCGTTTAGCGGTCTGCCTGAGCAAATCAGAGCCAGTCAATTTGCGGGCTGTTCTGCTAATCCACTTTGTTACTATAGTCTCGCAGACTATACAAGTATGCTAGGAGGTACATAAATGACTACATCGGTAGCACTGAAGGCTTGTATCTCAGCGGCAGTGTTTCTCGGATTTCTGCCTTGCATTCAGGTCTTTTCAGCGCAAACTCGTTACGACCTCGTCTTAAAAGGCGGCCATGTTATTGACCCAAGGAATAACATCGACGCACAAATGGATGTGGCGATTTCAAATGGGAAGATCGCCGCATTGGCCCCGGAAATCCCGACAGCACAAGCTCAAAAGGTAATTGATGTGGAGGGACTGTATGTGACTCCGGGTTTGGTGGATATCCATTGCCACCTGTACGCCACTTCGGGAATTAAAGATGCCTGGGCCGGTGACAATAGTGTTTTGCCTGACGGCTTCAGTTTTCGAACTGGTGTGACAACCATGGTCGATGCCGGAAGTTCTGGCTGGAGAAATTTCGAAGATTTTCGCAACCGCGTGATCGATCGTGCCAAAACCCGAGTCTTCGCCCTGCTCAATATTGTCGGAATAGGCATGATCACGGATGCGCTGGAACAAAACACTCACGACATGGATCCCAAGGTGACCGCCGAGATGGCGCGCAAGCACAAAGACGTCGTGGTAGGCATTAAGTCGGCTCATTACCAGGGCCCGGAATGGGTTTCCGTAGAACGGGCCGTTGAGGCTGGAACACTGGCTGACATTCCTGTCATGGTCGATTTTGGCTATTTCCTTCCTGAACGTCCATACTACCAGCTGGTCACCGAAAAGCTGCGGCCGGGAGATATTAGTACCCACATGTATCGTGCTCCGATTCCTTATGTGGACAAAGACGGAAAGCTTCTGAAGTATCTCCTTCAGGCAAGAGGACGCGGAGTGAAGTTCGATGTTGGGCATGGTGGTGGCAGCTTTGTGTTTCGCAATGCGGCTGTCAGCGTGGGCCAGGGATTTTTCCCAGATTCGATCTCGACAGATCTTCATACTGGCAGCATGAATGGTGCCATGATGGATATGCCTACCACAATGTCTAAGCTGCTTGTCCTCGGTGTTCCTTTAAAGGAGGTCATCCGCGAATCAACTGACAATCCGGCCAAAGAGATCAAGCATCCGGACCTGGGCCACCTTACGGTTGGAGCGGTTGCGGATATCGCTGCCTTACGCCTCATGATCGGTGATTTTGGTTACACGGATGCCAGCAACGGGAAGGTTGAAGCCAAGCAGCGGCTATTTTGTGAACTGACTCTGAAGGACGGCAAAGTCGTTTGGGATTGGATCGGTCGTGGAGGCGAAGACTATCGCAAGCTGGGCGACCATTATGGAGTACGCGACGTAGACCATATCGTCCTGCCCAAGGAATGACAATCCTGCGGTACTGAGAGCGAAGACAGGTTCAGCAGTGGGGACGTCTTTCGTCTCTTGGTGCCAAGACCAGTGTGCGCATCTGACCGTAGAACTTGGATTCTGATGGACAATTTGAACGTTCCACCGGCCGTATTTTTTCGTACCCTGAGGGGAAATAAGTCTCCATTGAACTCAGCCGCAATCCCAATATTATCAATGATCAGGAGTGCTAGGCTGTTATTCAGAGCCCACTCGCTAACTTTTTCGGAGACCTTGAGCTCCTGCGAATCAGTGGCTATAATCTTCAACACACATTCGGGTCCGGTGTTCTGATTACTCCGGATTCTCATAACGACCATTTTCTGAAGTCTATATGACTGGAGGAAGCTCCATGCAATTCAATCTGAAGCTCTTGTTTCCTATGGCAGCTTTGCTTGCTGTTCCGCCCGCCGTACAGTGCCAGACTACCGGTGCCACATACAGCTACTATTTTGCTCATATTGCGACAGGGAGCATCTGGCGGACAACCTTTACCTATGTCAATCTCTCAGACGCTTATAGCACTTGCGACACAAGCTTTTATTCCGACTCGGGTGGCCCCTTGAAACTCTCTTTCGGCGGGATCAAAACCTCGATTGTTCATTACTCCATACAAGGTGGAGGAACTCTTCGAGGGCAAACGGACTCTGACCCAACAGGGCCAGTAGTAACCGGGTGGGCTCTCGGGTCGTGCACTGGCCCGATGAAGGCTAGTGCCTTATTCCGCAGTTATAAGGGGGATGTTCCTGAGGCTGAAGGCTCAGTGCTGGCAAGTACGAACCCTGCATCACAATTTGTGACTTATTCTGACCAGATCACTGGAGTCGCCTATGCCAACCCTCTTTCCACTTTGAGTACGGTCACCTTCACTGCGAGGAACTCTTCCGGGCAGAGGCTGGCCACCAAGAGCCTTATTTTGCCGGGGGGCAATCACGGGAACTTCAACGTGGGAGCTTTCCTGAATCTGGACTCATTCCCCCAAGGGTCCCTGGAAGTCGACGCCACATCACCCATCATCCTTCTTTCCTTGGATTTTGAATCGTCGCCCGTCTTCTCGGCTTTGCCTCCTGGCGAGGATGTTTCAGGTCAAGAT
>DATKMG010000586.1:0-8567 GCA_035541995.1 Terriglobia bacterium | reverse complement strand
AGGGAGCGAGTCATATAACATTGGACCCTACGAGAAAGTGACCGTAGAATCCTCGAAGACAACCATGGAAAAGATCCTGGCCCCCCCCGTCCTTCTATTGCCTAACGATGTCAAGCCGATAGTCGCTCGGAATGGACTTGCCAGCAAGGTGGAATTTACCTGGTCTCCCGCCCCCCAAGCCGTCGCTTACCGGATTCGGATTTCAAACTCTTCGATCTTCTCGAGCGTTCTGAAAGAAGAGGTGGTCCGGCAAGGTACCAGTTATACTACCAGTGGATTGGAAGAAGGAACTTATTATTGGGCAGTCAGCACAGTAGACGGCAAGAACAATGTGAGCCGGGAAGGGGATCCCAACAAGTTCATTCTCATCCATAATGCTTCCGGCAGTCCCGAGTCAGACCTTTACCTCTCCATTTTGAAAGTCACCCAGATTTCGAATATCTTCGAGATCATCGGGAGGACCGACCCGGGCGCGGCTGTAATGATCAACGAAGAGCCTGTGCCACTCATGGCTGCTGATGGGACCTTTAAGCACTTTACTGCTCCCTTGCCTCATAAGGGAAAGAACATTATTACCATTACGGCACAGGACCGGAGTGGCAATTCCAAAACGATCAAGCGGGAAGTGTATATAGAATAGGAATCTTTACCGGTCGGAGGAAAGTCTCCTTTGTCCGGTTTCAAAAATACATCAAAGGAGCTGAAGTCCTAATGAATTTTCGATCTCTCTTTCATCTATTCTCCAGCGATCTAGCGATTGACCTTGGGACAGCCAACTCCCTGGTTTTTGCCAAGGGGAAAGGAATAGTGGTCAATGAACCCTCGATTGTCGCCATCAACAAAGTGACAGGCGAAATCGAAGCAGTGGGACGGGAAGCCAAAGAGATGCTGGGGCGAACGCCAGGCAACATCGTGGCCATCCGTCCTCTGAAAGACGGTGTCATCGCAGACTTTAAAGTCACCGAAAAGATGTTGAATTATTTCATTCAGAAGGCGCACGGACGCAAATTGCTTGTCCATCCGCGCATCGTTATTGGCGTTCCCTCCGAAATCACCCAGGTGGAGAAACGGGCCGTCATCGATTCTGCCTTCCGCGCCAAGGCCAGCGAAGTGTATTTGGTGGAGCAGGCCATGGTTGCCGCCATTGGAGCGGGACTCCCCATCACGGAGCCTTCCGGCAATATGATCGTCGACATCGGTGGAGGTACCACCGATATTGCTGTGATTTCCCTTTCAGGAATAGTCTACAGCCGTTCAGTTCGGCTGGCGGGCAATGAGATGGATGATGCAATCACCCAATACATCAAGCGCAAATATAACTTGTTAATTGGAGAACGGACCGCCGAGCATATAAAGATTGAAATTGGATCGGCTTATCCCTTAGATGAACCCCTTACCATGGAGATCAAAGGAAGGAATCTGATCGAGGGGATTCCCAAAACGCTGGTTATCACCGATGACGAAATCCGAGAAGCGCTCTCCGAGTGTGTGGGGACGATCGTGAATGCCGTCCGGGTAGCCCTGGAAAGAACTCCTCCGGAATTGTCAGCAGACATCGTGGACAAAGGCATTGTGCTGACGGGAGGCGGGTCACTGTTGCGGAATCTGGACAAGAGGATCCGTGAGGAAACCAGCCTGCCTGTTACCTTGGCTGACGATCCTCTATCGTCTGTGGTCTTAGGAACGGGGAAAATGCTCAGCGATTTCCATCTGCTCAAGAAGATATCTATTGATTCGTTCTAGCTGCTGGAGCCAGCAAAGAGTGATCGGTGATTTGTGGTCGGTAATGGGCTTGCTGCCTCCTTCCTCCGGAGATTATTGCCTCCCAGTCGCCACAGATCTTCCATCACTGTGATTTCATGAAGCTGTTACTCAAGTCGCGCAGAGAGACCATTCTCCTAGTGGGGGCATTACTTGCCCATTTGGTGCTCCTGACGGTGCAGTCGCTGAAGGCGCCGACCACTCCGTACGTGAGGAGTTGGACTCTGGAAGTGGCGGCTCCGTTCATGAAGCAGTTTGCCAGCGGGCTGGCGCTGGCCCCCAAGATCTGGTATGGATATGTCGATCTACGTAACGCCAAAAGAGAAAACATTTCGTTAAAAGAGAAGGTCGCGGAATACCGCCAGGCTTTGATTCTATCCGAAGAAAAACTCAAGGCGATTGACCAGCTGAAAGTGCTATCGATCCTGGATGACGAGTTGAAAATCCCTTCGGTCAAAGCTAAAGTGATTGGATGGGATGCCAATCAATGGTACAGCTCTCGGATCATTGATAAGGGCACGAACTCCGGAATCCACAAGGACTGCGCGGTTATCAGTCCCGAGGGCGTGGTGGGGCGAGTGATCCACCCCTCCAAGAACAGTGCGGTAGTCCAACTGATCTCTGATCTCGACAGCGGCGTGGGGATCTTGCTGGAACACAGCCGAGCCCAAGGGGTCATGAAAGGCGGCGGCAAACGGGATTCGTTGGTGGATTTCGTCAGTTCTAGCGAGAAGGTAACCGTGGGGGAGAAAGTTCTGACCTCCGGTTTGGATCAAATCTATCCCAAGGGCCTGCTGGTTGGATACGTGACGTCTACCTCGCCGTCGAAGCTGGTTTTTCAAAAGATCAGTGTGTCCATTGCCGCGAATCTGCAAAAGCTTGAATATGTGCTAGTTCTCAAGAAGGAGCAGCAGAGTTGAATGAGTAGCTTGCTTAGAAACACCATGGCAGTTGCATTGATTCTGCTACTGGTGATGTTTCAGCTGGCGCTGACCCGCTATGCCCCCTGGCTTAGCATGCTGGACTTACCCTTGGTCTGTGTTCTGTACCTGACCATTGCCAAGGAGAGCTTAATGTGGACGGTGCTGACAGGTACGAGCGTAGGATTATTGCAGGACAGCTTATCTCTGGGAGCCTTAGGGATGAATGGTCTGACCAAAATCTCGATCGGTTTTCTGGTTTACCTGGCCAATTCCGTCTTCGCCATTGACCGTTTGGCTACTCGTTGGGTCATGTTATTTCTCTCTTCTGTGACGGCGTCCTTGTTTTTCTTTCTTTTGAGGATTCTGTTTTTGAATCGCGATGAAAACGTCGATGTCAGGCTCCTGCTGGTGTCTGGAGTGCTAAATGCTTGCCTCGGGTTGTTGATATTCTACTTGTTTGACAGGATCACGCAACCCAGTTACGAATAAGTCCCATGGAGCTGAAAGAGTTTTACGCAGACAAGAGGTTCGTTCAAGCCCGCATTCCCTTGGTTCTGGCTTCTGCACTTATCGCTTTTCTTTTGCTTTTTTTCGGCCTTTGGAATCTTCAGATCCTGAAAAAGGGCTACTATGGGGAATTAGCGGAAAAGAACCGGATACGGCCCATTGTGCTGGTGGCACCTCGCGGTAAAATACTGGACCGTAATGGCCAGATCATCGTGGATAACCGCCCGTCTTTTGTCCTTTCCCTGTCGCAAGAGAACCTTCCTATTGTCGAGAAATCATTGCCGCTCCTGGCTTCGGGCTTGAAGCTGGAAATGAGTTTCCTGGAGTCCCAAATTCAGAAGTACCGGCAGCAACCAAGCTATATTCCGATTGTCATTAAAGAGGACATGACGATCGAGGACATCTCTTTCATCGAGGCTCATCGCAGCGAATTTCCAGGCCTCGACATGATTCCCCAGCCCCGCAGGTTCTACCGGGAAGGTGAGATGGCGGCTCACCTGTTGGGTTACGTCGGTGAGATTTCGGAAAAGCAGCTGAGTTCCACCGAGTTCAGTTACTCCAAGGCAGGTGACCTCATCGGTAAAGCTGGTGTTGAACGAACCTACAACCGGATTCTCACTGGGGTGGATGGGGAGAAGAAGGTGGTTGTCGACAGCCGGGGTCGTGAAGTTGCGACACTGGAATCGGTAGACCCCGTGCCTGGAAACGATCTGCGGCTCACGATTGACCTGGATATTCAGCGGGCCGCGGAAAATGCCTTCGGCGATAGCTCAGGAGCAGCGATTGCCCTGGATCCCCGAACTGGGGAGGTTTTGGCCCTGGTCAGTCGGCCCGCTTATGACCCCAACCGGTTCTCTTCCAGGATCAGCCGCAGCGACTGGGATGAGCTGATCAACGACCCCAGTAAGCCTATGCAGAATCGCGCGATCCAGAGCCGGTTTCCGCCTGGATCGGTGTTCAAGGTCTTCATGACGATTGCCGGCCTCCAGGAAGGAATCCTGACGCCGGATTATACAGATTATTGCACTGGCACTACTGTAATCTACGGCCACTTGTTCCATTGTCACAAGAAAGAGGGGCATGGGCGAGTTGACCTTCACAAGGCCATTGTCAATTCCTGTAACGTGTTCTTCTACCACGTGGGTCAGAAATTGGGGATCGATCGAATTTCTTACTATGCTCATGGGATGGGGTTGGGCCTAAAAACAGGAGTGGATTTGCCAAGTGAGGATTCGGGGTTGGTCCCTTCCTCGGAGTGGAAGCGAAAGACTTATAAAACTGATTGGTATGCAGGCGAAACTATTTCAGTCGCGATTGGCCAAGGCTACGTGGCCCTGACTCCTATTCAGACCGCTCGGGCTTTTGCCGGGCTGGCAATGGGTGGCCAGTTCAGGACGCCCCACGTCGTATCTCCTGAGGAACTCAAGAGGTGGGGGAGGGCGGTGAACGTGTCCTACGAGAGCAGTTTCCCACTGAACGAGGAAACAGTGGATATCGTGACTCAGGGTTTGTGGGGAGTCGTCAATGAGGGAGGAGGCACCGGTCATCGTGCAGCGATCCAGGGCTTTGATGTCTGTGGAAAGACTGGAACCGCACAGGTCATCGCGAAAGATAAAACCGTCTCTGCCGGCGCCAAATCGGAGTTCGAGGATAACGCCTGGTTCGTAGGGTTTGCCCCCCGTGGTGCACCGGAGATCGCTGCGGCGGCCTTCGTCGAGCACGGAGGCCATGGCGGCGTTGCCGCGGCCCCCATCGTTCACGATATCTTCATGGCACACTACGCCAAGAGGATGAGAACCAAGGAAGGCCCTCAACTGGCGATGAAGCAGGCCCTCTCGACTGCGGTTCCATAGTCATGTCAACCAAAACAGCTCTCTATATTCGGGACTTTGACTGGTTTATCCTCTTCTTGGCGCTGGCCATCTGCGTCGTCGGCATTGTCGAGATTCATAGTGCAACCCAGTTCCAAAAAGGGGGAAAATTCTATCTTCAGCCCATGTACAAGCAGATCTATTGGGTAGGGTTGGGTCTGTTTCTCCTGGTCCTGGTGGTCAGCATCGATTATCACACCATTTGTGAGAATGTCCCTTACATTTACATCTTGTCTAATGTCGCTTTGTTGGGGGTTCTAGCGATAGGCCAAAGGGTTTCCGGCAGCAAGAGCTGGGTCGCGATTGGAGCTTTTAAGATTCAACCTTCCGAGTTTGTCAAGATAGCCATCATATTGACTCTGGCCAGATTCCTCGGTGAAATTCGGACTGAGTACCTGAGTGGGCGGGACATAATTAAAGCCGGTATTTTGATGGGGATACCGTTCGGGCTGGTTCTTCTGCAACCAGATTTGGGGTCGGCCATCACCTATGTGCCGATTCTGGTAGTAGGATTGTTTCTGGGGGGCTTAAGACCAAGGTGGATTTTTACGTCCGTAATTTTGTTTTCCCTGGCCGTCGGGCTGGGGTGGTATAATCTCAAAGATTATCAGAAGGACAGGATTTATACTTTTATCAATCCTGAAAGTGACCCGTTGGGTAGAGGTTACCACGCCATCCAGTCAAAAATTGCTGTTGGGTCTGGTGGTGTATTGGGGAAAGGAATTGGAAAAGGAAGTCAAACCAACTTAGGATTTCTGCCGGAACGTCAGACTGATTTCATTTTTTCGGTGATTGGAGAAGAACTGGGATTCATCGGGACGCTGGGTGTGTTGACAAGTTTCTTCCTCATTGTCATGCGCTCAATTCACATCGCCCAGACCTCCCGCGACAAGTTGGGGATATATATTACCTTGGGGGCAGTCAGCGTTCTCCTTTTTCATATTTTTGAGAACATCGGGATGGTAGTGGGTATTATGCCTATTACCGGCATCCCCCTACCACTCTTGAGCTACGGAGGATCCTCGATACTATCGACGTTTGTCCTCTTGGGCCTCATTATCAACGTGCGGATGAGAAGGTACGTCAATTAGCGTTACGTCTGTGCTTTGACGAAAGGTTCGAGAATTACCAATAGATTTTTGTTGCTCAGGCGTCCCGGTTGAATCCTTGGAGAGACGCCTTACCCGATTTGATATTCGAAATAGGAAAGAGCTTTGGTGGTTACGCCTCGGAGAACAAGTTCGTAGGTTCTTCTCGAAGGCATGAAGTCACACGGGATTTTCAAGGAATAGAGTTTGGGAAGCCCACGGGGTTTCCCTTTTACACTCTTTATGCAGTTCAGGCTACATTTCTGTATAAAAAACCTCCCGCCACTTCAACCCTGGAGCTCCTCCATACCTAGACGAGGAGTTATCCATGTCAAAAGAATTAATTGTCTCTGTTACCCCCCAGGAGACCAAGGCTGCCATTCTGGAAAATGACCAGGTCATTGAAATCTACGTTGAGCGCGATAAAGAGCAACATGGACTGGTAGGTAGCATTTTTCGGGGTAAGGTGACCAAGGTCCTGCCCGGAATGCAGTCTGCTTTTGTCGATGTCGGCCTGGAGAGAGATTCCTTTCTCTACGTATCCGACTTTTTTGAGGATACCGAAGAGTACGACAAGATCGTATCCACGGCAGAGGAGCAGGTGGCCAGAATGGAGGCAGGGATCAAAGAGGTCACTCTTTCTCCTGTGGACAATGGCTCTCATGGATCGGATGCAGGCCTGCCAGCTTCCAGCGTCCTCAAGTACCAGGACCGGCGTGGTCGCTCAAGGCGATCCAGACGCGGCCGACTTCGGGGCAAGAGATTTGAGGAAGTGACTCAGAACCGGCCACAGTCCGGCGAGGTTGGTCTGGAGGGCTCTCGGATCCCCGAGCCACCGAAGACGCAAACTGGTGCCGAACTCCTGCCTCCAATCCTTCCCGGAGAATCTCTCGCCAAATATCAGCAACTTCACACGGTGTCCTCCGCTGCCGAGCCGCTTGAGGAAGGGTCTCGGGCCAAGATTGCACCCATGACAGGACCGATACCTGGACCGCAAAACGAGGACGAGGAAGAGAATGATGACCTGGAGATGGGAGAGGAGTTAACAGAGGACCAGGATGCGGAGGAGGCAGCACATCTTGAGACAGAAACTCCCTCTGCACGGTTTCTCCAAGAAGATCTCTCACCGCTGCCCAGAAGCGAGGATCCGCAGATACAAGTTGCAGAGCTCGCTCCTCAGGAATCTGTACTTGGAGTGCGGTTGCAAGATGCCGCGGAATTTCCTCCATCCGAGGGCGCATCGCCGGAGAATGTGGCCACACTCGACAAAGGTGAGAACGCAGAAACGACTGAATCCTCAGCGGGTGTGCCTGGGGAAGATAGGTCCGCTCTCGAGTCGCAAGTCGTCACGGCAGTGGAGAGTGTTCCGGATCCAGTCGTCTCTTTGCTGAAAAATACGGCGCCTGAGCAACAAGGTCCTCCTCCCGTCCCAGTCGATGGCCAGGTGTCGGTTCAAGCCCAAGCACCAGCCAGTTCTCAAACCACAAGAGGTGTTACTCAACCACCTGTAGTCGGCGCGTCATCGCAGGTGCAGTATCGCAATATTCCGGGAACTCCCCGGTTTTTCCGAAAGAATCTGGACCGAAGGCGCCGGCCTCATCCGGGAGCGGAGGACCGGAAGGAAGGAGGAATCACATCAGAATACCCGCTGATCGGGGATCTCTTAAAGGAAGGCCAGGAAATCCTGGTTCAGATTTCCAAGGAACCACTGGGAACCAAAGGAGCCCGGATTACCTCTCATATTGCGCTACCCGGTCGATACCTGGTCTACATGCCCACTGTCAACCATATCGGGGTCTCCCGCAAGATCGAGTCGGAGGAGGAACGCCAGCGGCTAAAGCGGATCATTCTCGAGAACCGGGTGGGCCTTTCAGGGGGCTTCATTGTCCGAACTGCTGGGGAAGGCAAGGGTGAGGAGGAATTTAAGTCCGATATCCGGTTCTTGTCCACACTTTGGGCTGAGATCAAGTCGAAATCGGAGCGGCGTGCTGCTCCAGCTATGATCCACCGCGATTTAAACCTCGTGCAGCGTTTGTTGCGCGACCAACTGTCTGCTGACTTCACCGCGATCCGGATTGACAACGAGACCGAGTATGCCTCCATCCTGGAGTTTGTCAATCGCTTCCAACCATTCATGGTGAACCGGGTAAAGCTCTATACGAAGGATACCCCGATTTTTGAAGAATTTGGGGTCCAGGATGAGATCGAGCGCGCGCTGCGGGCCAAGGTTTGGCTGAAGTCCGGTGGCTACATTGTTATCGACCAGACCGAAGCGCTGGTAGCGATCGATGTGAACACCGGAAAATATGTCGGCAAATCCAACAAGCTGGAAGACACCATTGTCAAGACAAACATCGAGGCAGCTAAGGAGATTGCTCGCCAGATCCGGCTTCGAGACCTAGGAGGAATTATCGTCT